>JAEUQS010000013.1 GCA_016789625.1 Acidobacteriota bacterium
CGCTCGGCGCGAGCGGGCACGCCGGTCCCCGCCTTCGCGTCGTCCACCCCGATCAGGAGGGTGCCACCCGCGGAATTGGCGAAGGCGACGATCGTGCGCAGCGCGCCGTCGGGAGAGGAGAGATCGCGCTTGAGCTCGAGCCGCTTGCCCTCGGGTCGTTTCAGGGTCGCGAGCAGATCCATACTGTGAAGTTTACTATGAAGTCGCTGCCTCGGGCAGACTTCCGAGTCGCGGGACATTCCGAGCCCAGCGATCACCGTCACCAAACGTAACAGCCCGCGTCCGCGAAGACCTGGCAGAAACCGCCGCGTGGGCCGTTCTGGCAGCGGGTTCCGTGCCTGTCTGCGGGCGTCGGCATTCCCCTTGCGGAGAGGAGCGCAAAGGAGGTCGCCATTCGCATGCGTGCCGACGACTCGTCTCAGGCGGTTCTGCTCGATCTACCGGCCGACGTCATCCTCGCGCTCCGCCGAATCCGGGGCGACTCCCCGGGCTCGGTCGACGACTCGGGCGCGCGGGAGCTCCGGCTCGCGGCGGCGCTCCACCTCTACGAGCGGGGAGACGTGACGCTCGAAGAGGGTGCCGGCCTCGCGGGCCTCGACCCGGACATCTTCCGGCGCGCGGTGCGCGTCGATGCGCCGGACACCTTCGAGGTCGACCTCGAGGCCGACTGACGATCGCTGGCTGAGCTCAGCCGAGCTCTTCGGCCAGGCGTTCGCGATTCGCCCACAGAGACGCCGAGAGCGTGGGTAGAGCCTTGACGTAGAGCGCCGCGGCGCACGCGAAGAGGGCGACGAACGCAAGCGGTGCGAAGGGCGGAACGCCCTGAGCCACAGCAGGCGCCAGGGCCCGCGCCAGACGCCAGATGAGCGCCAAGCCGCCGAAGACGAGCGCGGTCACCGCGGCGGGCACCAGGAGCAGTGCGAACGGAACCCGGGAGAGATCTCCCTCGCCGAGGGGCTTCTGCGGGAAACGCACCGAGAAGAGGAGCCCGGCGCCCGCCAGCCCGAGGAATGCCGTGCCGCCGGCGCTCAGCGCGAAAACCGCTTCGAGCGCGCCGATCGGGCGGAGAGCGAGCCACGGAAGGAGCGACAGGCCGAGCTGACACCCGACGAGGGTGGCGAGGCCGCGGAGCTTTCCGAGGACGAGGTCGCGAGGGGAGATGGGCAGGAGCAGCAGGGAGCGGATGCCGGCGCCATCGACCCCGAACTGACTGAAGAAGAGCGCCGTGTCGTTGAAGAGAACGAAAGCCACGAACAGCGCGAGGACCGGGAGGTCCGGCGGAGTGGAGGGGAGCGGCGGAGCGCCTTCGGGCACGAGCCGCGGCAGGACCTTCACGAGGAACGCCACGACCGCCACCCCGGCACAAGGCAGGTAGAGGAGGATGCGGCCGTCCCGGCTCCTCACGACGAGCCTCACGAAGAGTCGCGCGATTCCTTCGGATGGCGAAGAGAACGTGAAGACGCGCTCGTCCGTTCCAGGCGCATTTCCCTTTGCACGCGTCTCCAGTGCTCCCTCGGCGGCGTGCGCGAGGAGCGCCAGCAGGAACAGCGCTCCCGTCGAGAGGAGGAGCAGCCCCTGAGAGGAGAGGCACGCGGCGGTGTTGCCGCGCGCGAGCTCGTCGAGACCTGCGTACGCGGATGTCGAGGGCAGCGCGTCGCGCAGGACCCCGAACCCGCGCGCGAGCAGCCGCGGAACCTGCCGGAGCGTCGCGTCCTGAGACCACCACAGGAGCGCGAGGGCCGCTGCGCCCAGGGCAGCGAGTGCCAGCGCGCCGTTGCGGGTGATCGTCTTCGCGAACGCCCGCTTGAGGCTCCCGATGAGGAGCGTGATGAGCAGAGTCCAGAGAACCCCCTGCAACGAAAGAAGCACGACGGGGATCGCCGAGGAGGCGCCGATCGTGGCCGCGTACAGTCCCAGTCCGAGCCCCGCGAACGAGAAGAGGGCGAGAAGCGGCATCAGCTCGAAGAGACCGGTGAGCAGCTCGGCGAGGAGCAGGGAGCGCGCCGGCACGGGGTACACGCGAAACGTGTCCCACGAGAAACGCAGACGGTGGGCGAGGCCTCCCGGGATCCCGAACGCCAGGACGATGGCCAGGTGCATTCCCCCGAGGGTTCGCGCGGCCCCGCTCCCTTCCTCGCTGCCGAGAAGCCTGCCGAATCCGAAGCCCACCACGGCTCCGACGACGGTCTCCGGGAGGAGGGCCACGAGCACGACGAGCGCGAGG
>JAEUQS010000110.1 GCA_016789625.1 Acidobacteriota bacterium
GACATCCGCGGCTTCACGCCGATGAGCGAGAAGGCCGAGCCGGAGACGGTCGTCGAGGTGCTCAACGAGCACTTCACCATCATGACCGACGCCATCGTGGAGTTCGGCGGCACGCTCGACAAGTACATCGGCGATTCCGTCATGGCGCTCTTCGGCGCCCCCACGTGCAACCCCGAGACCGATCCGCTCAACGCCGTGAACGCCGCCATCCTCATGCAGCAGGGCATGAAGGTCGTGAACGACGCGCTCCTCCGCCGCGGGCTGCCGACGATCCAGATCGGCATCGGCATCAACACCGGGCGGGTCATCGTGGGCGAGATCGGCAGCGAGAAGCAGATGAACTACACGGCCATCGGCGATGCCGTGAACCTCGCCGCGCGGCTCGAGGCGAACGCGAAGCCCGGCCAGATCCTGGTGAGCGGCCCGACGTCCCGTCTCTTGCGCGGCGCGTTCGCCCTCAACCCCCTGCCCCCCATCAAGGTGAAGGGCAAGGAGCTGACGGTCGAGGTCTTCGAGGTGGCTTGGGGCGGTTGAGGGGCGGCTGAGACCGCCTCGCGCCCCTAGAATCCCGGCATGGACACCCGCACGCAGAACCCGCGCCCCCGGCCCGCCTCGGCGTCCCCGGAGCTCTCCAGCGACGACATCACGGCCGTGGTGCAGGAGGCCAGCCGGCTGCACGGGCAGGAGATCAAGCAGCAGGGCGCCCCGAGCCTCACCCGCGTCGAGGACGCCTTCGCCCTCGCCGAGGAGCTCGGGATCCCCGAGGAGCACGTACGGGCCGCGCTCGCCCGGCGTCAGGAGCAGAAGTCCATCGCCGCCGGCGGGTTCGCGAGACCGCTCCTCTTCGGAGCGGCCGGAGGTTTGGGAACGGCCGTGCTCCTCACCCTGGCGGGCTCGCCCCTTCTGGTCACCGTCCTCGTCGCCGCCGTCGTGGCGGGCGGCATCTTCGGAATCGCCGCCCTCGTGGACCTCATGAAACGGAACCCCCAGAAGTCCGAGGGCCCGGCCCCGGTCCCGGGTACCTGCCGCGTCTGCTTCCGGCCCGCGCACACCCCGCAGTCGACGTTCTGCGAGGAGCACCGCTACAAGGCCTGACGTAGCGTTACATCCTCGCGCCGGGTCCCTCCGAGGTGTAGGGCTCGCGGAGCTGAACCGGGGCCACCTTCGGGCCCTTGCGCAGCTTCATGTTGAGCATCTCGACGAACACCGAGAACGCGATCGCGAAGTAGACGTAGCCCTTCTCGACGTGGGAGCCGAAGCCCTCCATGACGAGCGTCGCGCCGATGAGGATGAGGAACGAGAGCGCGAGCATCTTCACGGTCGGGTGCTTGCTCACGAACGCGCCGACGGGGTTCGCGAAGAACATCATCGCGCCCACCGAAGCCACCACGGCCGCGATCATGACCTGCAGATTGTTCACCATGCCCACGGCCGTGATCACGCTGTCGAGCGAGAACACGAGGTCGAGGAGCAGGATCTGCATGAGGATGCCGATCACGGAGCTGGGCGCCTTGGCCGAGGCCTCCCCTTCAACACCCTCGAGCTTGTGGTGGATCTCGAACGTGCTCTTGGCGAGGAGGAACAGCCCTCCGATGATGAGGATGAGGTCCCGTCCGGAGACCCCGTGGCCGAAGACCGCGAAGAGCGGGTTCGTGAGCTTGACGATGAAAGAGAGCGAGAACAGCAGGCCGATCCTCATGAACATGGCGAGGAAGAGGCCGACGCGGACGATCTTCTTGCGCTCGCCCTCGGGGACCTTCTCGGCCAGGATCGTGATGAAGATGATGTTGTCGATCCCGAGCACCAGCTCGAGAGCGAAAAGAGTCAAGAACGCGATCCAGAGCTGCGGATCGGACATCCAGGCCATGCGGTCCTCCGTTTTTTCGAGTTCGGAGGATGGTAACCGCTAGAGAGCCGCCGGCATTCCCGGGAGAGCCGGGGTGACTGCAGTGACGACCACCCGGAAGCCCCCTCTCGGCCGGAGCGTGATCGAGGGCTGGGGCGTGAGGTCCTGCCCCGGGATCGCCACGAAGCGGGCCTTCGACAGGAGCGTCCGGAGAATCGTCTTCAGCTCCAGGGCGGCAAACCCCGCGCCGATGCAGGAGCGCGGCCCGGCGCCGAACGGGAAGTAGGCCATCCTGGGCAGGCCCTGAGCCTCGCCCGTCTGCCAGCGTTCGGGCCGGAACGCGAGGGGATCCGCGAAGAAGCCGGCATTTCGCTGGGCGACCCAGGGGCTCAGGATCACCGACGTCCCCTTCGCGGCCCTGAAGCCCCCGATCGCGACGTCCTCGGCCGCCACCCGGCCGACCGCCCATGCGGGGGGATAGAGGCGCAGGGACTCCTTCACCACCGCGTCGAGGTAGGGAAGAGCGTGCGTGTCGCCGGAGAAACCCGCGAGCTCCCGCGCGAGACGGCGCTCCACGACGGGGTTCTCCGCGAGGAGCGCGAGCGTCCACACGAGAGACAGCGCGGTGGTCTCGTGGCCCGCCAGGAAGAGCGTCATCACCTCGTCGCGCACCTGGGCGTCGGGCATGCCCTCGCCGTCCTCGTCGCGGGAGGCGAGGAGCATCGAGAGGAGATCGCCCCGGTCCTCTCCCGAAGCCTTCCGCGACGCGATGACGCCGGCGATCACGGTGTCGAGCGTGCGGAGCGACCGGCGGAGCTCGAGGCCGGCGGGGAACGGCAGCCGCAGGAGCGCGAACCTGCGCGCGGGATTGAGGAGCTTCGGAAACTCCCGGATCGCGACGGCCAGCGCGTCGCCCACGCTCTTCGCCTCCTTCGAGACGTCGGCGTCGAAGAGGCACTTCGCGACGATCTCGAGCGTCAGGCGCATGAGATCGCGGTGGAGGTCCCGCGTCTCCCCCGCCCGCAGACCCTCGACGAAGCGGGTCGTGAAGTCCGCCATGACGCGCTCGTAGGCGGCGAGCCGCTGGTGGTGGAACGCCGGAGCGACGAGCTTTCTCTGGCGCCGCCACTTCTCTCCCTCGCTCGTGAGGAGGCCGTCTCCGAAAATGGGCCGGCCCACCTGCAGCCCGCGTCCCTTCACGAAGTGCCGGGCCTTCGACACGAGCACCTCCTCCGCGGCGGCGGGATCCGTCACGAGCCACACGGGAACCTGGAACACCGAGAACCGCGCGATCCCGCCGTAGCTCTCGGAGAGCCCGGTGAAGAAGCCCAGAGGATCCCGGCGCAGCGAAGGCAGGCTCCCCAGGAACGGCACGCCCCGCGGCCCCGGAGGCTCCGGCGAGAAGCGCGTCTTCGGGAACGGAATTTCCTGGGACGAGATCGAGAGGGCGTTGGCCATGGCGGTCCTCCGCGAAGGAAGACGCGGCGCGGCCCCTCGGCCGTTACGCCCGGCTGGTAAATTCCGCCGCCTCATGACGAACCCGAACCGCCTCCGCATCGGCCTCCTCGGCTTCGGCACCGTGGGCCAGGCCTTCACGCGCCTCGTTCTCAAGGAGAGGGGCCGCCTCCTGCGCGACCACGCTCTCGATCTCGAAGTGGTCGCCATCGGCAACCGCCGCATCGACGAGAAGCGCGCCGGCTGGGCCGGCGAAGGAGTGCGCTTCACCGACGACCTCGCATCGGTCGCGACCGATCCCGGCGTGGATCTCGTCGTCGAGCTCCTGGGCGGCCTCGAGCCCGCGCGCTCGCTCCAGACGGCGGCGCTCTCCGCCGGGAAGCCCGTCGTCACCGCGAACAAGATGCTGTTCGCCCACCACGGCGAGGAGCTCGCGGCCCTGGCGCGGGAGAAGGGCGTGTCCCTCGGCCTCGAGGCCGCGGTCGCGGGCGGCATCCCCATCCTCCGCGCGCTCCGGGAGAGCTTTGCCGCCGACACGCTGACCTCCGTTTCCGGGATCCTCAACGGCACGAGCAACTTCATCCTCACGACCATGGAGGCGACGGGCCGCTCCTACGCGGACGTCCTCGCCGAGGCGCAGCGCCTGGGCTACGCCGAGGCCGATCCCGCGAGCGACGTGGAGGGGAACGACGCGGCCTACAAGCTCGCGCTCCTCGCCCGCATGGCGTTCGGCACGAGCGTCCCGGTCTCGGCCGTCCGCTGCTCCGGCATCACGCACCTTCTGCCCTGCGACTTCGAGTACGCCCGGATGCTCGAGCGCACGCCGCGCCAGCTCGCCGTCGCTCGGCGGGTGGGTGTCGACGGCGCTCTGGCGCTCTCCGTTTCCACGCACCTCGTCTCGCAGCGGTCGCTCCTCGCGAAGATCGAGGGGCCGTTCAACGCCGTGGCCGTCGAAGGCGAGACGGGCGGCACGTTCGTGCTCTCGGGCCGCGGCGCGGGCGGCGGCCCCACGGCGACGGCCGTCCTCTCCGACGTGATCGAGATCGCCCGGAGCGGCGCGCGTCCCGGCGTACCCCCGCTCGGCGTCCACGCGTTCGCGCCGTTCACCGCGGCGTCGCCCGCGGCTTCCGTTTCGGCGGTCGCGCTCCGCTTCGTGGTGAAAGACGCGCCCGGCATCATCGCGTCGATCAGCCGCATCCTCGCGGAGAACGAGATCAACATCGACGCCGTGTTCCAGACTCGCGGAGAGGACAAGGCCGCCCTGCCGTTCGTGGTCACGCTGGAGCCGGTCGCCGGAGACGGCCTCGCCCGCGCTCTCGAGGCTCTCGCCGCGCTCCCCTTCCACCAGAAGCCACCCGTCGCGTTCCCGCTCACGGACTGAGGCGTGAGAGACGAGGAGGGCGAGGACGCCCGATTCCACGGCTGGCTGCGCCCCGGTCCCCGGCCTCCCGGAGGCCTCGCGCCCGAGCCGGGCGAGACGCTGGACTACCACTGCGGGTACTTCAAGATCTTCCAGGAGGTCAAGGGCCACCGCTACTCGACCGACGACCTCCTCACGGCGTTCTACGGCACGCTCTGGGCGCCCCGCGCCGAGCGGATCCTGGATCTGGGCTCGGGCATCGGCTCGGTGGCTCTCGCGGCGGCCTGGCGGCTCCCGGGCGCGACCCTCGTCACGCTGGAGGCCCAGGAGCGGAGCGTGCGCCTCGCGCGGAAAACGGTGGCCTACAACGGGCTCGAAAACCGATATCGGATTCTTCAGGGCGACCTGCGGGACGCGTCCCTCCTCGAGAAGGAGCCGGGCTTCGACCTCGTGCTGGGCTCGCCGCCCTACTTCCCCGCGGGCACGGCGATTCCGGCCGTGCACCCTCAGGCCGTGCCCGCCCGCATGGAGATGCGCGGCGACGTGCGCGACTA
>JAEUQS010000123.1 GCA_016789625.1 Acidobacteriota bacterium
TCCGTTCGCCCTTGCCTTCGAGGGCGAGCCGGTTGTCGCTCGCGAGCGCGGCCACGAAGCCGTCGAGACCCGCGCGATCGGTGGTGCGCACGAGCACCGACGAGTAGCCCGGCCGCTTGAAGTCGCTCGACATCTGCTCGACGTCGGTCCAGATCTCGCTGTCGGGCGCCGTGCCGCCCGCGTCGAAGTGGCCCACGACCGTCCAGCGGTACGCGCCGAACTTGATGACGTCCCCCACGTTGCAGCTCTTGAAGCGCCGGGAGACGCTCTGGGAGACGATGACCTCGGAGACGCCGGGCGTGAACATCCTGCCCTCGACGAGCTTCATCTGCGGGCGCAGCTTCATGCCCTTCTCGGAGACTCCGCGGATCGTCACGTTCGAGGAGCCGCCGTCGATCTTCTCGAGGTTGAGCACGACGACGAGCTCTCCGGAGGCGAGGGGCTTGCCGTCGGCGTCCTTCTCGATGCCCGCGAGCGTCGTGATGAGCGGGAGCTGGTCCCGCGAGACGCCCGACTGCAGCTCCGATTGCGAGTTCTGCCGGAGCACGAGGACGTTCTTCTCGGAGCCCGACGCCGTGAAGACGCGCGTGAGCCCCTCGGCCAGCGACATGACGCACAGGAAGACGGCGACGACGAGCGCGATGCCGAGCACCGTGAGACCGGTCGTCACCTTCCGCACGAAGAGGTTCCGGAAGTTGTACTTGATGGGGATTCCGAGGGCCATCTTGTCTCTCCGTTCGCTGTGTCTTCTCAGGCCACCTGGCGGAGGCCGTCGGTGATGGACCGCTGCGCCGAGCGGACGGCCGGCACGATGCCGGAAACGAGGCCGACGAGGACCGTGACGAGGAAGGCCACGCCGAGGACTTCGGGGAAGAGCTTCATCCCTGCGGCGAAGCCGCCCATCGGGGAGGCCGCGAGAGCGGCCTTGAAGCCCGGGAAGATGAGCACGAAGACGCCCGTGCCGAGCAGGCCGCCGAACAGCGCGAGGGCGATGCTCTCGCCCAGGATGAGCCCCAGGATCGTGGACTTCTGGAAGCCCAGCGTCCTGAAGACGGCGATCTCGGTGACGCGCTCTCTCGCGGCCATGGCCATGGTGTTCGCGGCGATGAGGAGGATCACGAAGACGATCGCGGCGCAGATCGACGTGATCATCAGCTTCACGTTGCCGAGCATGGAGATGAAGCCGTTCTGCATCTCCTTCTCCGTCTCGGTCTTCGTGGGCTCGGAGGAGTTCTCGAACATCGCGTCGATCGCCGGCGGGATCTTCTGCGCGGCCTCGGGGGAGGCGGCCTTCAGCCAGAACCAGCCCACGTAGCCCTTGATGCGCGGCAGACCTTCCTCGAGCGTCTCGTGGTGGAAGTAGATGCCGGTCTCGTCGGGCCCCTTGAACACGGCACGGAGCGTGAGCTCGACGTTGATGGGGTAGATGTCGCCCTTGAGCGTGATCTTCTTGCCGAGCTGCCAGCCGTACTTCTTCACGAGCATCTCGCCCGCGAGGAAGCCCGTGCGGTCGGCGAGGAGCTCCTCCTTCGAGCCTTGCACGATCGACGCCTCGTCGAAGACGTCGAGGAGCGTCTTCATGTCGGCCGAGAAGCGCGCGAACTGGTTCTTCGGGCTCTGATCGATGTAGGCGCCGCCGAACCAGTTCATCTTCACGACGTGCGTGACGCCCGGGATCTGGGCGATCTTCTCGTAGTACGCGAGGGGCAGCCAGTTCGTGATGGAGACCTTGTGCCGCACGATGAGCCGGAACATGCCCTTGCCGCCCGTGGGATCGCTGTCGAGCGTCTTCAGCATCGTGCCCATGACGCAGATGACGAAGAGCGGCAGCAGGATCGCGAGGAGCGTGAGGATCGACCGCGTCTTCTTGCGGAAGAGGCTCTTGAGGACGAGCGGAACGAACTTCATGCGACCCTCCGGAGGCCGTCGGTGATGGAACGTTGCGCGGAGGAGATGGCGGGCACGATGCCGGCCACGACGCCGACGCCGAACGCGATGCCGAAGCCCAGGAGGAGGACGCCGGGGGACCCCCCGAAGGCCTCGGCGAAGCCCGCCATCGGCCCCTTGAGGAGCAGGCTCTTCAAGGCAGGCGCGGTGCCGGCGAAGATCCCGACGCCGAGGATCCCGCCCACGAGCGCGAGGAGGACGCTCTCCCCGAGGATGAGCCCCAGGATCGTGGACTTCTGGAAGCCGAGCGTGCGGAACACGGCGACCTCGGTGACCCGCTCGCGCGCCGTCATCGCCATGGTGTTGGCCGCGATGAGTACGATGACGAAGACGATCGCGACGCAGAGGGAGCCCATGAGGAGCTTCACGTTGCCCAGCATCTGCACGAAGCCCAGCTGGAAGGCCTTCTCGCTCTCGGTCTTCGTGGGGTACGAGGAGTTCTCGAACATGGCGTCGATCTGGACGGCCAGCCGCTCCGCGGCCTCGGCGCTCTCGGCCTTGGCCCACACCGTGCCGAGCGTTCCCTTGAACCAGGGCACGGCCTCCTCGAGGTACTTGCGGTTGAAGAACACGGCGGGTCCGTTGCCCGCGGGCGGCGTGTAGATGCCCCGCACCGTCAGCTCCACGTTGGCGGGGTAGATGTCCCCGAGGAGGGTGAACTTGTCCCCCAGCTTCCAGCCGTAGTTCTCGGCGAGGCTCTTGGCGACGATGACGCCGGTGCGGTCGGAGAGCCAGTCGGCCTTGGTGCCCTCGATGATCGTCGCGTCGTCGAAGACCTCGAGGAACGTCTCGGGATCCACGGCGAAGCGCGCGAAGAACGTCGAGGCGCTGCCGTCCTTGAACTTGCCCCCGAACCAGTTGAAGTTCGTGGCCGCCTTCACGCCCGGGAGCTGCCGCACCTTCTCGACGTAGGTGACGGGCAGGAAGCTCGTGAGGCCCACCTTGTGCCGCGTGACGATGCGGAACATCCCGCGGGCCGCGCCCGGATCGGGCCGGTCGAGGGACGCGAGGAACGAGCCCATGAGGCAGACGACGAGGAGCGGCAGGATGATCGAGACGAGCGTCAGGATCGTCCGCGTCTTCTTGCGGAACACGTTCTTGAAGACGAGGGGCAGGAACTTCACGGCGCGGCCTTCCGGCTAGCTCGTCGCGAGGCGGGCCGCGACGGCCGCGCCCACTTCCTTGCCGCCCTCGCCCCGGATGTCCTCCTTGAGGACTCCCTTGTCGAGGTGCACGAGCCGGTGCGCGCGCGAGGCGGCCTTGGCGTCGTGCGTGACCATGACGATCGTCTTCTTGAACTCGTCGTTCAGGCGCTCGAGGAGGATGAGGATCTCCTCGCCGCTCTTGGCGTCGAGGTCGCCCGTGGGCTCGTCGGCCACGAGGAGCTTGGGGTCCATCGCGATCGCGCGCGCGATCGCCACGCGCTGCTCCTGGCCGCCCGAGAGCTGCCTCGGGAAGTGATCCATGCGGTCGGCGAGGTTCACGACCGAAAGGGCCAGCTCGACCTGCTTGCGCCGCTGGGCCTTGGAGAGGTGCGTGAGGAGGAGCGGCAGCTCGACGTTCTCGAACGCCGTGAGCACGGGCACGAGGTTGTAGAGCTGGAAGATGAAGCCGACGTTCGCGCTCCGGAAGCGCGCGAGCTCGGCCTCGCTCATGCGCGAGACCTCGGACGTCCCCACGGCGATGCGGCCCGAGGTGGGCCGGGCGATTCCGGCGATGAGGTTG
>JAEUQS010000134.1 GCA_016789625.1 Acidobacteriota bacterium
GAAGAGGCACGTCGAGAGCGATCGCGAGACGGGCTAGGAAGAGCTCGTCGGCGCCGAGCCGCAGCTCCAGCGAGCGCGTCCGCTTCTCGACCGAAGAGACCGCCTCCAGGGATCGCTGCGCCGTCTGCCGCAGGGCCAGCCGGTCGGCGGAGCGCACGAGGAGGGAGAGGAGCCCCGGGGCCGCGAAGAGACCGAGCGCGGTGAGGATGCCGCAGACGACGAGGCTCGTCGCGACGAGCCAGCCGAGGCGGGAGCTGATCGGCACGGACTTCACCGGCCGGGTCGGGTCTCCCGGGTGGAGCCAGAGTTCGCTCACTCGCGGCGCTTCCTTTCGAAGGTGGGCTCCTGGGTCTCGACGCCGAGGGAGCGCGAATCGCCGCTGCCCTCGGGAACGAACGAGGGCTCCACGACGACGCGCAGGACGCCCGGGCCCACGATTCCGAGCCGGATGCTCCGGAAGCCGTTCGCGGGAACCCGGACGGCGCCCCGGAACACGTCGTCGAAGAAGAGAGAGAGCGTCACGGTCTCGCGCGAAGGGCCGGCGTTGCGGACCGGCAGGCTCAGCACACCGGGACCCGTCTCCGCGACGAGGAACGCCGCGTGCCGCGAAGACCAGCGGAACGGGCGCCCCGAGGACTCCCGCTCGAGCGTGTGGACGCCCGCCCGCGGAGCGAAGCGGAACGCTTCACGGGGCGTCGCGGTCTCGACGATCCGGGTCACCGCGCCGATCGTGGCGAGCCCGATCGCGCCCGCGGCCACGACCGGCCCCGCCGCGTGGAGGAGGCGCGAGGAGACCCCGTCGCGGGGCTCGGGCAGCCGGGCCGCGAGCAGGCCGAAGAGGAGCGCGATCTCCGGGTACACGAGGTGGGCGCCGAAGAGGAAGACCACGAGGAGACCCACGAGGGCCGAGGCGGCCCCGGCCTCTCGCAGCGGGTCCTCGGGGTCGCGTCCCGGCGCGGGGAGCGTGAGGGCCCGCGAGAGCACGGGCAGCAGCCCCGCGAGGAGGAGCGCGAGAACGAGTCCGCCCGCGATCCCCGACTCGGCGAGGACGCCGAGGTAGAGCGAGGGGGGATGATCCGAGAATCCGGGCGCCGTGCCGCTGAGCCTGGCGGCCTGCGCGGGGAACTCCGCGCGAAAGACGCCCAGGCCCACGCCCCAGAACGGCCGCTCGCGGAACATCTCGGCGGCGGCGGCGTAGAGGAGCACGCGGTCGGGGGCGCCCGTGCCGGGGGTTCCTCCCTTCTCGAAGAGCGCGCTGATCCGCGAGATGAGCACGGGCCGCTCGCCCTCGTTGGCGGGCCAGGCGAGCGCCCCCGCGAACGCGAGCGTGGCGAGCACGGCGAGCGCGCCGAGGCTCGCGGCGAAGCGGCGCCGCACGCCTTCCTGCGCGCCCGCGACCGCGCGCGTCAGGGTCCAGGACGCGAAGAGCCCGCCCGACGTGAGGCCGGCCACGAGGCCGGCGCGCGAGCCCGCGTCGGCCAGGACCAGGAGCACGAGCGCGACCGCGAGACCCGCCAGGATGCGGCGCGTGCGGGAGCCCGTCGCGGCGATCGCGAGGAGAGGGGCCACCAGGATTCCGGCCGCGACCCCGGCCGCCGAGGGATCGGTGAACGTGGCCTGAGAGCGGTCCCATGCCGCCCAGCGTTCCGCCCGCAGAACGGGGAGGAGCGTGAGCCTCTGGAGCAGCGCGACGAGGCCCGGCACGAGAGCGGCCACGAGCAGGGCCGCGTCGCCCGCGCGGCGGCCCCGGGCATCGCGCGTGAGGCGCCGAACCGCGTGGTAGAAGCCCGCGGCGAGCCCCGCGGAGGCCGCGATCGCGAGGATGCTCGCCGCGAGCGGTCCCGCGTCGCCGCCGAGCGCGTCGACCGCGCGGGGCGGCGGGACTCCGCGCAGGAGGAGGTACGACGTCCGCAGCCAGACGAAGCCGGCGACGCCCGAGATCGCCGTGACCGCCCAGAAGGCGCGGAAGAGCGGCAGGAACGGCGCGGTCGCGGGAACGTCGCGCAGCTCGTAGAGCGAGCGGAGAGCCGCGCCCGAGAGGGCCGCGCAGCCCAGCACGACGCCGGCCGGAGCGGGCTCGGGCAGGCCGAACGCGAGCGCGGAGACGCCGGCGACGGAGATCGCGCCCACCGCCAGGAGGAGGCCGGCGCGGCGGGCGCCGCAGGCGACGCCGAAGAGGACCACCGAGACGGCCGCGACGACGGTGCGGTAGAGGAGGTGCGAGGGCAGGACGTTGGGGAGGAGGGCGGCCGCGAGACCGCCCCAGAAGAGCGTCGCCCCCACGAAGACGTACGGCGGCGGTCTCTTCACGGCGCCGAGGCCCGTTTCTCGGTGGCGTCGTTGGCGAGGATCAGCGAGAGCGTGCGGTCGTCGTTCGCGCCCGTGAGGCGCCGCGGCCGGAAGACCGGATCGAAGTCCAGCCGGACGAGCCCTCCCGCGGGCAGCCCCGAGAGCGCGAGCGGCTCGTGCGCGCCCACGGGCACGGAGAGGCGAACGCGGGGCACGCCGTTCACGCTGGCCGTCACGAGCACGGGCCGGCCATCGGGCCTCTCGTTGCGGACCAGGAGGTCGAGGGAGGTCTCCCGCGGGCCCAGCTGCCGGATCGCGCGGGCATCCATCCAGCGCTGCCAGCGGTTCTCCGCGTGGATCTCCCAGGGGTGGATTCCGATCCAGGGTCCGGTGCGAAAGGCCGTCCGGGCCTCGAGCGTCGTGAGCACGGCGAGGAGTGACGCGAGGGCTCCCGAGGCCACGAGGACCGGAAGGAACCGTCGCGGCTCGGCGGCCTCCGCCGCAACGGGATCCGCCTCCAGAGGAAGGAGCGCGACGGCGAGCGCGGCGAAGAGCGCGACCGTGGGGAACCTCAGATGAGAGCCCAGGAAGCCGGAGACGAAGAAGCCGAGGAGGACGGCCCCGGCGGCCCGCGGAACGAGCTCTGTGGCGCGCCCGAAGCACGCGTCGAGCGCCCGGACGAGGAGCGGCACCACGGCTGCCAGCGCGAGCAGGAGGCCCGGAAGACCGCATTCGGCGCCCACGTCGAGGAGCGCGTTCGTGGCGTTGTCGGTGAAGAGCGGGGGCGGTCCGTTGCGGCTCGAGCGCTCGGGGAAGACGTAGGGAAACCCGGCGAGGCCGCAGCCGGAGAGCGGCTCCTCCCGGATCACGTCGAACGCGGCGCGCCAGAACACGGGACGGTTCGAGGCCAGAGCGTTGAAGGACCCCGACCCGAGGGAGGCCCCGAGGCGCTTCACGAGACCGCCGAAGGAAGCCGACCCGTCGCGCGGCGTGTAGCGGATGACGGCGAAGGCCGAGAGGCCGAGGACGACGGCGATCGCGAGGAACGGCCCGAGGCGCCGGGGGTTCTGCCTGAGGAGGCCGGCACCGCCCGCGAGGGCCCCGAGGACGAGCAGCAGGAGGCCGCTCCGGGACCCCGAGGTCTCGAGCGCGATGGCCGAGAGGACGAGCACGAGACCCGCGGCGCTGGCGCGGCGAACGCGCGCGGTGCCGACGCCGCTCGCGAGCGCCGCGAGGACGAGCGGGAGGGCGAGACCCAGCGCGATGCCGAACGCGTTCGGGTCCTCGAACGGGCCGGCGCGGCGGCCCAGGTTCAGCCAGTCGGTCTCCGTGAGAGCCAGAGCGCCCGCGCGCTCGAGGGCCGCGAAGGAGAGCGCGGCCAGGAGGCCGGCCGCGAGAGCCCCGAGCAGCGTGCGCTCCCCGTCCCGCGCGCTTCGGGCCCGCAGGAAGAGCTCCGTCGCGGGCAGGAGGAGCGCGAAGACGCCGAGGAGCTTCACCGCGTCGGCAGCCCGCTCGGCCGCCGTCATCCAGAGACCGTTCACGAACGCGGGCCTGAAGACGCCCTCGCGCAGCGCGAAGAGCGTGTAGCCCCGCAGGATCGACGAGACCGCCGAGACGGCCGCGACCGCGAGGAACGCGGCGCCCCACGTCGCCGTGCGGTGCGGCAGCGGGGAGGCCACTCCGGATCTCATCCTTCGGATCGCGGCCCCGGCCACGGCGGGGAGTGCGAACGCGAGGAGGAGGGGAGGGTCCCCCGGCCCGGGCAGCGCCCTCGCCGCGCCGGGCAGGAGAGGGGAGATCACGAGGAGCACGGCCGCGAGGCGCTCGGGCTCGAGGACTCGGGCCGCGAGGCCTCCCGCGAGAGCGAGGCCGAGGAAGGCCGCGATCTCCACGCCCGAGGCCCCGCGCGGGAGGGTCGCGAGCAGCGCGAGGAGAAGGAACGCCGCGGCCCCCGCGACGAGATGGCCGCCCCTCCGCGTCGAGGCGGTTCGGCCGTTCAGCTCCCCGCCTCCTGGAGCGCGGAGACGGTGACCTCACCCGCGGCCCGCGCGCGGATCGCCTCGAGCGCAGCGGCGGCGCCCGAGAGCGTGGTGAGACACGGCACGTCGCGGTCCAGAGCCGTCCTCCGGATCGCGACCTCGTCGTAGAAGCTCTCCCGTCCGAGAGGCGTGTTCACCACGAGGTCGACCTCGCCGTTGATCATGCGGTCGACGACGTTGGGCCGTCCCTCGTTGACCTTGAGGACCGTCGTGACCTCGAGCCCGCCGGCTCTGAGAGCCACGGCCGTGCCGGCGGTCGCGAGGAGCTTGAAGCCCAAGGAGGCGGCCTCGCGGGCGATGGGGAGCGCCCCTTCCTTGTCGCCGTCGTGCACCGAGAAGAACGCCGTGCCCTTCTCCGGCAGCCTCACGCCGGCGCCGAGGGCGGCCTTGAGGAACGCGAGGCCGAAGCTCGTGTCGCGGCCCATGACCTCGCCGGTGGAGCGCATCTCGGGGCCCAGGATGGTGTCCACGTTCTCGAACTTGCGAAAGGGAAACACGGGGGCCTTGATGGAGAAGCCCCGGACCGGCGGCTCCTCGGTGAAGCCCAGCTCCTCCAGCGTCTTTCCGAGACAGACCTTGGCGGCGCTGCGCGCGATCTGCCGGCCCGTGGCCTTCGCGACGAACGGAACCGTGCGCGAGGCGCGCGGGTTGACCTCGAGGACGTAGAGCTTTCCCTGGTGGATCGCGTACTGGACGTTCATGAGGCCGACGACCGAGAGGGCCTTGCCGAGCCGCTTGGTGGCCTCGCGGATCTCTCCCAGCGCGGCGCGCGGCACGCGCCGGTACGGAGGCAGCACGGCGTAGGAATCGCCCGAGTGGATGCCGGCCTCCTCGATGTGCTGCATGACGCCGGCGACCACGACGCGGTGGCCGTCGGCGAGCGCGTCGACGTCCAGCTCGAAGGCGTCTTCCAGGAAGCGGTCGATGAGGAGCGGACGGCCGGGAAAGGCGTCCAAAGCTTCGCGCAGCACGCCGGCGAGCGCGGTCTCGTCGTACACGATGCGCATCGCGCGGCCGCCCAGCACGTAGCTCGGGCGCACGAGGAGGGGGAAGCCCAGCGCGCGGCCCGCGGCGAGGCCCTCCTTCTCCGTGAGGGCCGTGGCCCAGGGCGCGGCGGCGAGCCCGACGTCGGCGAGGAGCGAGCCGAAGCGCTCACGGTCCTCGGCGCGGTCGATGGCCTCGGGCGAGGTCCCGAGGATGGGCACGCCGGCCTGCTCGAGGGGATGGGCCAGCTTCAGAGGCGTCTGTCCGCCGAACTGCACGAGGACGCCGACGGGCTGCTCGCGCTTCACGACGGCCATGACGTCCTCGAACGTGAGCGGCTCGAAGTAGAGCCGGTCGGACGTGTCGTAGTCGGTCGAGACGGTCTCGGGGTTGCAGTTGACCATCACCGATTCGTAGCCGAGCTCGGAGATGGCCCCGGCCGCGTGCACGCAGCAATAGTCGAACTCGAGGCCCTGTCCGATGCGGTTGGGGCCGGAGCCGAGCACGATGACCTTCTTCTTGTCCGAGGGCCGGGCCTCGCATTCGGTCTCGTAGGCCGAGTAGAGGTACGGCGTCTCGCTCTCGAATTCCGCGGCGCAGGTGTCGACGCGCTGGAAGACGGGCTCGACGCCCTCGACCAGGCGCTTCGTTCGCACGTCTTTCTCGGTGAGCCCCGTGAGCGTCGCGAGATCCGCATCGGAGAGTCCGCTCCGCTTGGCCTCGAGAAGGAGATCGCGCGAAAGCGGGCGCGAACGCGACGCACCCGCCTCGGAGACCCTTCTCTCCACGGCGAAGACCTCCTGGAACCTGTCGAGGAACCACGGGTCGATGCCGGTGACCTCGTGGACCGCCGCGACGCTCGTGCCGGCGCGAAGGGCGTCGAGGACCGCGAAGATCCGCTCCGGCCGCGCGACGCGAAGCGCGTCCGCGCGGTGCGCCGCCACGGCGCCGAGGTAGCCGGTGCGGCCCGTCTCGAGAGAGCGGAGGGCCTTCCCGAACGACTCCGCGAACGTCGCCCCGAGGGCCATGACCTCGCCGACCGACTTCATCTGAACGCCGAGAGCGGTGGAGGCGCCGGGGAACTTCTCGAACGCGAAGCGCGGGATCTTCACGACGACGTAGTCGAGCGTCGGCTCGAAGGAGGCCGGCGTCTTCTTCGTGATGTCGTTGGGAATCTCGTCGAGCCGGTAGCCCACGGCGAGGAGCGCCGCGATCTTCGCGATGGGGAAGCCCGTGGCCTTCGACGCCAGCGCCGAGCTCCGCGAGACCCGGGGGTTCATCTCGATGACCACCCGCCGCCCCGTCCCGGGATGCACGGCGAACTGGATGTTGGAGCCGCCCGTTGCCACGCCGACCTTGGCGATGACGGTCTTGGCGTCGTCGCGCATCGCCTGGTACTCGACGTCCGAGAGCGTCATCTGCGGCGCGATGGTGATGCTGTCGCCCGTGTGGACTCCCATGGGGTCGAGGTTCTCGATGGAGCACACGACGACGGTCGTGCCCGCCGTGTCGCGCATGAGCTCGAGCTCGAACTCCTTCCAGCCCAGGGCCGACTCCTCGACGAGGATCTCGTGAACGGGCGAGAGCACGAGGCCCCGCCGCACGATGTGCTCGAAGTCCTCCACGTTGAACGCGATGCCGCCGCCGGAGCCGCCCAGCGTGAACGAGGGCCGCACGACCACGGGGAACCCGAACGGCTTCGCGATCTCGACGGCCTCGTCGTAGGTGCGGGCGAGGCCCGAAAGGAGAACGTCCACGCCCGAGTCCTGCATCAGCCTCTTGAAGAGGAGGCGGTCCTCGCCGAGCTTCACCGAGGCCACCGAGGCGCCCAGAGTCTCGACACCGAACTTCTCGAGGACGCCGGCCTCGTGGAGCGCGACGGCCAGGTTCAGAGCCGTCTGGCCGCCCACGGTGGGGAGGAGCGCGTCGGGGCGTTCCTTCTCGATGACCTTGGCGACGGTTTCGAGGGTCAGGGGCTCGATGTACGTGGCGTCCGCGAACTCCGGGTCGGTCATGATCGTCGCGGGGTTCGAGTTCACGAGAACGACCCGGTACCCCTCCCGCCGGAGGACGCGGCACGCCTGGGTGCCGGAGTAGTCGAATTCACAGGCCTGGCCGATCACGATGGGGCCGGACCCGAGGACGAGGATCGAGCGGAGGTCGGTGCGCTTGGGCATCGGGCGCGGAGTGTATGGGACAGGCCCGCCCGGTCAGGAGAGGACGAGCTTCCTGATGAGCGCCGAGAGCTGCTCCCGGTCGACGGGCTTGAGCAGGTAGCCGTCGGCGCCCAGATCCCGGGCGCGCGCGGGCTCGTCCACCACGGTCACCATGACCACGGGGATCATGCTCGTGAGGGTGCCGCTCTTGAGCTTGTCGAGGACCGACCAGCCGTCCTCGTCGGGCATCATCACGTCGAGGGTGATCACGTGGGGCTTCCTCTCCCGCGCGAGCTTGAGGCCCTCGGCGGCCGACTCGGCCAGCGTGACCTTGAAGCCCTCCCGCTCGAGCATCCCCGCCACGAGGTCGCGTGAGGCCGAGTCGTCGTCGATGACGAGCACCTCGCCCCTGCGGAGCGAGCCGCTGCGGCGGCGTGTGGTTCCCTGAGCGCCCGTGTGCATCGGACGGATCTCCGCCGCGGGCGGCTTGAGGGGAAGCGTGACCACGAACTTCGAGCCGGTGCCGGGGGCGCTCTCCACGAGGACGTCGCCTCCGAGCATCTGGCAGAACTTCTTCGAGATCGCGAGCCCGAGGCCCGTCCCCCCGAACCTCCTGGAGGTCGAGCTGTCGGCCTGCACGAACGGCTGGAACAGGCGCGCGGCCTGGTCGGAGGTCATGCCGATCCCGCTGTCGAGGACGCTCAGGACGATCTCCGTCGCCCGCCTCTCGACCGTGAGCGTCACCGTTCCCTTCTGCGTGAACTTGCCCGCGTTCGAGAGCAGGTTCATGAGGATCTGCCGCAATTTCACGACGTCGGTCTTCAGGTTTCCCAGATCGTCCGGGAGGCGCACGACGAGCTCGTTGCCGTTCTTGGTCACGACCGGGCGCACGGTGGCGACGACCCCCTCGACGAGCGACCTGGCGTCCACGTCCTCGATGAAGAGCTCCATGCGCCCCGCTTCGATCTTCGAGAGGTCCAGGATCTCGCTGATCAGCTCGAGGAGGTGCTTGCCCGCGAGGCGGATCTTGGAAACGTCCGCGGTGAGGTCCTTCTGGCCGCGCTCGTCGAGGTCCTCGGACAGGATCTCGCTGTAGCCGATGATGGCGTTGAGCGGCGTTCTGAGCTCGTGCGACATGTTCGCGAGGAACGTGCTCTTGGCGACGCTGGCCGCCTCGGCCCGGGCGCGCGCCTCCTCGAGCTGGCGGGTCTTCTCGTTGAGCTGCTTGATGAGGTCGCGCGAGATCTGGTTGGCGGCCCTGTGGGAGGCCCGGAGCACCTCCTGCGGGCGCGCGGCGAGCGCCCCGTAGGTGGCCGTCGCGAGCAGGGCGAAGATCTTCACAGACTCGGCGCCCCACGCGACCGGGGTGCCGGTGAGGAAGAGACCGAAGACCATCGCTCCGTAGCAGACGATGCCCGAGAGGCCCCAGAAGAGCGTGCGGCGGGCTGTGGTGGTCACCTGGTCCACGACCCGGAAGATGAGGATCCAGAAGATCCAGCTCTTCGTGCCTCCCGAGGCGAGCACGGCGAACGTCCACGCGAGGAGGTCGGCCGCGAGGAAGAAGTCCGTGACCGGAACACCCTCGAGCCGGTCCCAGTACGTGCGGAGGAAGAGCCACGAGAGCGCGGCATACAGCGCGTAGCCGATGCCCAGGGGAACCACCCATCGGGCGTGGAGATCCCCGAAGAAGAAGATGTTGTGGACGGCGACGGTCGCGACGACGCACACGAAGCCGAGCGCCCGCGTCCGGGGCACGAGGACGGTGTTCAGCCGTTTCTGCCGCCGGGCCGCGCGCTCTTTCGCGTAGGACTCGTCCAGCACCTCGAGAATCTGCGCGCGCGGCAGCGCGAGGGTCTCCTCGAGGGTCGCCACGGGAACTGGGGACTCGGGCCCGGAGGGAGGGATGCGGGTCACCTCACTGGAGAGATGGCCGGAATTCTCACACGCCGGGAGCGCGGGAAACCCCGACGACGGCGTTGTAGTCGGGGGTTCCGCTCTCGGGATCCGCGCTGCGCCTCGGGACGAGCACGTTGCCTTCGGGCCAGTGCACCTGCAGGTTGCCGGGCCGGATCGCCGCGAGCTTCACGCGCCCCCGAAAGCGCACGTCCCCGCGCTGCAGCTCGATCACGTCCCCCTCGCGAAGACCGAGGCGAACGGCGTCGGCGGAGGACATGAGGACGTCCTCGCGGCGAGCGCCGTTCAGCGGATCGCGGTTCTTGTGGACCATCGAGTTGAACTGCTTGCCCCGGCGCGTGGACACGAAGAACGAACCTTCGGGCAGATTGCGCTCCGGCGGGACCACGGGCTGGAACTTCGCCTTCCCGTCCGGGGTCGCGAAGGTCCGCTCCCCGAGGAGGCGTCCGCCCCACTGAACGACGTCTCCCTTCCTCGCGAGCTTCTCGATTCCGGCGTAAAGCGGCTGCGCCTTCGCGATCTCCCCGCGGAGAGCGGCTGTGCCGGGCGACCGCAGAGCGGCCGCCCGTTCGGGACGCGCGCGGGAGACGACCTCGAGGAGCACCTGCCACTCGGGCCGGGCTTCGGCGATGAGCGGGCCTCGGATCTCGGGAGAGAACCAGATGCGGCGCTCCGTCGAGGTCTCGGTGCCGCCGCCCGGCATCTCGTAGCGTGTGGTCGCGGGAAGGAGAAGGACCTCCTCCGCGGGCTCGACCAGCATCTGGGACGTGAGCACGATGTCCTGGTGAACCCGGAACGGAACACGGGCGACCGCGCGCCGAACCGTGTCGGGCTCGGGCAGCGTCTCGAGGAAGTTCCCGCCCGCCGCCCACAGGAGGTCGAGCTCGCCGCGGTCCGCGGCCTCGAGCGCCTCGACGGCGTTCCAGCCCTTCTCGCGAGGGAGCGGAAAGCCCCAGAGCCGCTCGAGCCGGTCGACGTTTTCCGGCTCGAAGCCCCCGCCGGGGAGCACCCCCGGCGCGCAGCCCAGCTCCCCGCCCGCCTGCAAGCCCGAGTGCCCGCGAATGGGCATCAGGCCCGAGTGGGCACGGCCCACGAGGCCCCGCGCCAGAGCCAGGTTGATGAGG
>JAEUQS010000452.1 GCA_016789625.1 Acidobacteriota bacterium
CGTCGAGGAGGCACAGCACGAGCCGGGCGACCTCGTCCTCGAGGTGGATCGTCACGTGGCGGAGGCTCGTCACGTCGGGTCCGCGGGACGCCTGGAGCCGCGCGAGCGTGCTCACGCGCGGCCGCTCCGTGGGCCGGGGCATGAGCTTCGGCCCTTCCACCCAGAGGCTGACCACACCCGTGGCGTAGAGCGAGAGCACCACGCCGTAGAGCTTGCGGAGGTTCTCGGGCGAGAGCGGGCGGCCCAGCTTCTCCGCGGCCAGCGCGGCCACCACGGGAAGGGGTACGGCCTCGGGCCACCGCTCCTGGAGCGCGATGAGCGCGGCCTTCGCGAACGGGAGGTCGGTGGAGACGGACCCGCCGCGGGGCGCGCGGAACGTCACCTCGACGTCGCTCGCGAGGCTCGGGTTCGGCTCCTCGGGTGCGGCCTCGGAGCTCACCATGAAGCTCTCGAGCACCATCGGGTCCACGTCGCGCACGAGCTTGGCGTCGCTGCGCACGAGGAGCGTCTGGCGGAACCTCCGGCACTTCACGAAGTCGAGGAGCTGCTCCATGCCCACGATGTCGGGAATGGAGCGCAGCACGCGGCGCACCTCCTCGGGGTACTGGAGATCGCCCATCTCGAAGAAGTCGGCCTCGCCCAGGTACTTGAGGCCGTGCCGCGCCGCGCGGCCCGCGAAGTCGGAGAACAGCACGGGCTCGTTCTCCTCGGAGAGATCGTCGTGGTACAGCAGCGCGTCGCCGTGCCGGAGCGTGCCCTCGAACTCCCGCTCGAGGAACGCGCGCCACGGGTCGTTCTCCTTCTGCGACGCGATGAGGAAGCGCAGGAACGCGCGGGCCTGGTCCAGCCTGTCGGCCGGGCTCGACACGCTCTTCACGTGGAAGAGGAGCATCTCGCGCACCATGCGGCGGATGTGCCCGCCCGGGAGCGCGTTGTAGCTCACGTAGGCGACGCCGTTCGGAGCGAGGGCCCGCCGCGCGAGCGCGAGGAGCCCCTCGCGAACGGGAGCCGGAACCCAGGAGTAGACGCCGTGCGAGATCACGTAGTCGAAGGACTCCGGCTCGACGTCGAACGCGAGGATGTCGGCCTTCTGGAACGTGATGTTCGTGAGGCCCAGCTCCTTGGCGAGCTCCTCGGCGTCGGCGATCGCGGCGGCCGAGAGGTCGATCCCCACGAACGTCGAACCCGGCAGCGCGTGCGCCATGGGGATGAGGTTTCCGCCGTCCCCGCAGCCGATCTCGAGCACCCGGCAGGCCGAGGGCATCGGGACGTTCATGCCGAAGAGCCGCGCGATGGTCGCGAGCCGCTCGGGATGCGTCTGCGGGAAGGGGTGGCCCGGGTAGCGAACCTCGTCGTAAGAGAACGTCTCGCTCATTGTGCGGCGCACCTTACCGCCAACCCGCCGCCCGATGAAGACGATCTACGCAGCCTCTGCGTCTTTCCTCTGGAGGGCGTAGAGACGGGCGTACAGGCCGCCCTTCGCGAGGAGCTCGGCGTGGGTTCCGGCCTCGCGCATCGTGCCCTGCGAGAGCACGAGGATGCGGTCGGCGCGGACGATCGTCGAAAGCCGGTGCGCGACGACGAGAGACGTGCGTCCCGAGAGCAGCTTCTCGATGGCCCGCTCGATGAGCGCCTCGGTCTCCGGGTCGACGCTCGAGGTCGCCTCGTCGAGGATCAGGATGCGGGGATCCTGGGCCAGCGCCCGCGCGAGCGAGACGAGCTGCTTCTCGCCGGCCGAGAGGCCGCCGCCGCGCTCCCCGAGCTTCGTGTCCAGGCCGTCGGGCAGGCGCGCGAGGAGCGGGCCGAGGCCCACCTCGAGACAGGCGTTCTGAATGCGCTCGCGGGACATCGATGGGTCGAAGAACGCGACGTTCTCGGCCAGCGTGCCCGTGAAGAGGAACGGATCCTGGAGCACGATGCCGAACGGGCTCCGGAGGTCTCGCGGGTCCAGCGAGCGCACGTCGTGGCCGTCGACCTTCACGCTCCCGCTCGTCACGTCGTAGAAGCGCAGGAGGAGGTTGAGCAGCGTGGACTTCCCCGAGCCCGTCGCGCCCACGAGAGCGAACGTCTGACCGGCCGGGACGTGGAACGACACGCCCTTGAGCACCGGCTCGTCGGGCTTGTAGCCGAACTTCACGTCGGTGAAGAGCACGTCGCCCTGCACGGGTCGCGCGAGAGCCACGGGCTTCTCCGGCGCCGTGATCGTGGGAGCCGTGTCGAGGAGCTGGAAGATGCGCTCCGACGAGGCCATCGCGGCCTGCAGGATGTTGTACTTCTCCGAGAGGTCCATGAGCGGACGGTAGAAGCGCTTGGAGTACTGGAGGAACGCCACCACGGCGCCCACCGTCATCGCGCCCTCGATCACCTGGAAGCCGCCGAAGAGCACGATGGCGGCCATGCCCACCGCCGAGAGGGAGTCCAGCGCGGGATAGAAGACCGAGTAATAGAAGATCGATTCGACGTTCGCCTTGCGGTGCTCATCGTTGACCTTGCCGAAGTCGTCGAGCGCCTTCTTCTCGCGGCGGAAGAGCTGCACCACGCTGATGCCCGAGAGGTGCTCCTGCAGGAACGAGTTGACGCTCGCGATGCGGATGCGCACGTCGCGGTACGTGTCGCGCGCGCCCTTCCGGAACCAGTTCGTCACGAACACCATGGGCACGAGCACGGCGAACGTCACGAACGCGAGCGGCGGGTTCATGAGGAACAGCACCACCACGATGCCGGCGAGGATCGCGACGTCACCGAGGAGGGCCACGAAGCCCGAGGTGAAGAGCTCGTTGAGCGCGTCGACGTCGGTCGTGAGGCGCGTCATGAGGCGGCCGACCGGGGTCTTGTCGTACACGGCGACGTCGGTCTTCATGAGGTGCCCGAAGATCTTCGTGCGGAGGTCGAACATCACGCCCTGCCCCATGCGCGACGTGAAGTTCACGAGGAGTGCCGTGAAGCCGAACGCGAGCGCGGCGGACGCGGCGTACAGCAGCGAGAGAACGACGAGCGCGAGGGGCTTGTCGCCGGTCGCTCCGAAGAGCGCCAGAACCTTCCCCACGAGAACGTTGCTACCCGACGCCGCACCGGCGCCCGGCGTGAGCACGAGGTCGATGGCCGCGGCCGTGAGGAGCGGACCCGCGAGCTGCACGAGGGATTCGAGGAACAGCACCACCAGGGCACCGGCCACGAACTTCGAGTAGGGCGCGGCGAGCTTCAGGAGGCGGGGAAGGAGCTTCCTGTCGAACGTCGTGCGGAACGCGGCCTCGACCGAATCTTCCTGCGGCTCGGACGCGCTCATACGGCGACCTCTTCGATGTGCTCGACCTGCTCGACTTCAGCCGCGAGGCGCTGCCTCTCGGCGAGCGACGCGTAGAGCCCGGGCCGCGCGAGGAGCTCCTCGTGCGTGCCCTGCTCGGTGACGCGGCCGCCCTCGAGGACGACGATGCGGCTGGCTTCCTTCACCGTCGAGAGCCGGTGGGACACGAGCAGCACCGTGCGGCTCTTGGCGGCCTCGCGTACGGCAGCGAAGATGCGGGCCTCGGTCTCGGTGTCCACGGAGCTGAACGCGTCGTCGAGGATCAGGATCCGCGCCTCCGAGAGGAGGGCGCGGGCCAGCGCGACGCGCTGTTTCTGGCCGCCCGAGAGCGTGATGCCGCGCTCGCCCACCCGGGTATCGAGTCCACGCGGAAAGCGCTCGAGGTCGGGCCCGAGGCCCGCGGCCCGCGCGGCCTGCTCGATCTCCTCACGGGAGGCCGAGGGCCTCGAGAACGCGATGTTGCCGGCCAGCGTGTCGGAGAACAGGAACGTCTCCTGCGGCACCACGGCGATGAGCTTGCGGAGCTCGGGAAGGGAAACGTTTCGAACGTCCGTGTCGCCACCGCCCGCAGCGGCCACCACGACCGTGCCCTCGGGCGGATCGTCGATGCGCAGGAGCAGCCGGAGGAGCGTGGACTTCCCCGCGCCGGTGCGGCCCACGAGCGCGACCGTTTCTCCCGGGCGCACGTCGAACGACACGCCGTCGAGCGCGAGCCGTCCGTCGGGGTAGCGGAACGAGAGACCGCGCACGGTGAGGCCGGGCGCGCCTTTCACCGCGAGGGCGTCCGCCGTGATGGCACTCATCTGTGCCGCCGGATCCTGGATCTTCGGCACGTTCCAGAGCTCCAGCATGCGGTTCCACGAGGCGGTGCCGCGCTGCCAGAGGTTCACCACCCAGCCGAGCGCGATGGCGGGCCAGATGAGCTCGAGGAGGTAGAGGTTGAACTCGACGTACTGTGGAATGGTGAGCGTTCCCGCGAGGATGAAACGCCCGGCGAAGTAGAGCGTGAGCGCGAGGCCGAGGCCCACGAGCGCCTGGAGCAGCGGAAAGAAGAGCGCGTTGAGCCGGGCGAGGTGCAGGTTTCGCGCGAGGAACTCGCGGTTGTTCTTCGCGAAGCGCTCCTCCTCGCGGTCTTCCCGGGCGAACGCGCGCACGAGCCGCACGGCCGAGAAGCTCTCCTGGGCCTCGGCCGAGATCTCGCTGAAGAGCTCCTGGATCACCGTGAAGCGCTTGTGCGTGATCTGCCCGACGATCTTCGTGGCGAGCGCCACCGCGGGCAGCATTGACAGCGCGACCAGCGTGAGCATGGGCGACACGAGCGTCATGAGGACGATCGACACGACGCCGACGAACAGCGTGTTCACGCCCTGCATCACGCCCGGGCCCACGAGCATGCGCACCGCCGAGAGGTCGTTCACGGCTCGCGACATGAGGTCGCCCACGCGGTTCTCGCGGTACCAGGAGGCGGGCAGCTCGAGGAGGTGGGCGAAGAGGTCCTGCCGCATCTCGTATTCGATGTCCCGCGAGGCGCCGATGAGGATCCGCCGGGTGAAGAAGAGGCAGACGGCGTCGCCGGCCGCGAGCGCCACGAGGAGCGCGGCGGTGCCGTACAGCCGCTCGTGCGAGACCCCTTCGGTCGAGAGCGTCTCGAGGGCCCGCCGCACGAGACGCGGCATCGCCAGGAACAGAACCGTCGAGCCCGCCATCGAGAGGAACCCCAGCGCGAACGTGCCGGGACGCCTCCGGAAGTACGACAGAAAGCGCGAGAGGTCTTTCACGAAGCGGGGCGTCGTCTCAGGAGGGAAGCGCGGCCTTCGGCAATGCCTTCAGCTCGAGCGCGCGCTCGGAGATGCCGTGGTGCGAGGCGTGCCAGGCGACGCGGCCTTCGCGCACGACGAGAACCTGCGGGGATTCGTGGGTCACGCCGGTGAGGCTCGCGATGTGCCTGGAAACGGGGCGCCGCGCGATGACGTCGACGAGGTGGGCCGAGGCCACGAGCTCGGGGTGCTTCTTCAGGAACGCGCTCATCTCCTCGAGAGCGTCCGCGCTCACGGGGCAGGCTCGGCTGTGCTTGAAGACGAGCGCGTAGGGAAGGGCGAGGATGGCCTCGGCGTCGGCCGGGATCTGGATCTCATGCATGTGGCTTGATGTCTCTCTGTGTCTCTTCTCCGATGTTACGGCGTGCCATGATGGGGAGATGCGCCTCCCCCGGGCCCTGGTTGCCCTCTCCGTGCTCATCGGTCTCCTCCCCATCACAAGCGAAACACATGCCGCAGAGGGTCCGCTGCCGCTCGTCCTGAGGGTGCTCGCCCCCGACGCCGCGTCCACGGCGCGTCTCTTCGCCACCGGGGTCGACGTATTGGAGGCCCGGCGGGGCAACGAGCTGCTGGTCGCGGGTGACGAAAAAACGACAGACCGCCTGCGGGCCGCGGGCTTCCTCGTCACGGTGGACGAGGAGCTCTCGGCCGGAATGCTCTCGCCCGACGCGTTCGCGGGCGGCTACCGCACGGTCGCCGAGCACGAGCAGCACCTCCAGAGCATCGCGACGAGCCGTCCCGATCTCGCGACGCTCGTCGACTTCGGCGACACCTGGCGGAAGCTCCAAGGCCGTCCGGGCTTCGACCTCCTCGCGCTGTGCCTCACGAAGAAGGTCGCCGGCGACTGCGCGCTTTCTCCGTCGTCGACCAAGCCGCGCTTCCTCCTCATGGGCGCGATCCATGCGCGCGAGCTCACCACGGCCGAGCTGGTCTGGCGCTTCGCCGACCACCTCGTGGCCGGCTACGGCACCGACGCCGAGGTCACGGCGCTCCTCGAGAGCACCGAGATCTGGCTCGTCCCCGTGTTCAACGCCGACGGCCGCGCGATCGTGGAGCAGGGCGGCTCCTCGCCGTACCTGCAGCGAAAGAACGGGAACGACACGCTCGGCACCTGCTCGAATCCGCCCAGCTCCTCGAACCAGCACGGCATCGACCTCAACCGGAACGCCTCGTACGGGTGGGGCGGCCTCGGCACGAGCACGAGCCCCTGCAGCGCGACGTATCGCGGCACGGCGGCCGCGTCCGAGCCCGAGGAGCAGGCCATCGAAGCGCTCCTCCGCCAGCTCTTCCCCGACCAGCGCGGCCCCGCGCCCGGCGACGCCGCGCCGCTCTCTTCGACGGGC
>JAEUQS010000188.1 GCA_016789625.1 Acidobacteriota bacterium
CCTCGCGCCTCACGCACGCGGCGGTGAGGACGAAAAGGAGGATCGGCCCGAGCCTCCTAGAATCCCGCGTGCGTTTCTCACGAGGTCCCAGCGGTTTCACGTTCAAGCTCCGCCAGTTTACGGAGGTCGCCGTTCTCGGTCTGGCCTTCGTGGTGACGGGTCCGCGCTCCGCCGAAGGCGCGGACGCAAAGCCCCGCGTCGTGGTGCTCGGGTTCGACGGCGCCGATCACCGGCTCGTCGCGAGGTACATCGAGGAGGGAAAGCTCCCGAACCTGAAGTCCCTCGCCGATACGGGCGGCCTCCGGCCCCTGCGCCCCACGATCCCGGCGCAGACACCGGTCTCGTGGTCCACGTTCTCGACGGGCCTCTCGCCCGGAAAGACCCAGATCTTCGACTTCCTCAAGCGCGACCCGGCCACGTACCGGCCGGGGTTCGCGGTGGCCGAGGAGGGCCGCAGGAAGCTGCTGTTCGGTTCCGCGAATCGATATGCCGCTGCGGCTGCGGCCGCCCTTCTCGCGTTCGTCGTGGTGCTCCCGCTCGCACGCTTCCTCCTGAAATCGAAGCCGTGGACCTTTGCGCTCGGAGGCGCGTTCGCCCTCGCGCTCGTCGCCGGGTTCTTCGGTTATCGCGTGGGGCGGCTCCTCCCCGAGGCGCTGCCCACGGTGACGAACAACCGGCGCGGCATGCCGTTCTGGGAGGCCGCGGCCAAGCAGGGCGTGAAGTCGGTGGTGATGCACGTGCCGGTGACGTTCCCCGCCGTCGACTACGAGAACGGCCGGCTCATCAGCGGTCTCGGCGTGCCCGACGTGCGGGGCCGCGTGGGGACGCCGAGCTTCTACACGTCGGATCCGTTCTTCGCCCCGCGCAACAAGAACGAGTTCTCGGTGGAGCTCGTGCGGCTCGAGAACAACACGGGGACGATCCAGACGGAGGTCTTCGGTCCCTACAACAAGCTGTTCCCCGAGCCGCCCGTCATCAAGATCCCCATGGCGCTCACCGTTCTGCCCGATCGCCAGCGCCTCCGCATCGAGCCCCAGGGATCCGAGGCCATCACGCTCGCGGCCGGCGAGTGGAGCGGCTGGGTGCGCTTCACGTTTCCGTTCAACTCCCTCGTGAAGCTGCACGGCATCGGCCGCTTCCACGTGGCCTCCGTGTCCCCCGAGATCAAGCTCTATCTCTCGCCGATCCACTTCGATCCCGAGGACCTCCCGCCCGCCGTGAAGATCACGGCGCCCGGCTCTCTCGCGAAGGAGCTCGCGCACGAGCACGGGCTCTTCAAGACCATGGGCTGGCAGATCGACACGTGGTCGATGAGCGAGGGCGTGATCGACGAGGAGACGTTCCTCGACGACGTGTCGTTCACGGTGGCGCAGTCGAAGAAGATGATGGCGAGCTTCCTCTCGGAGAAGGACGTCACGCTCTTCGTGCAGGTCTACGAGTTCACCGACCGCGTGGCGCACTGCTTCACGCGCTTCACCGACACCGAGCATCCGGCCTACGACGCGGAGAAGGCGGGCCGCTACGGCATCGCGATCGAGCGCTCCTACCAGCAGATGGACGCGATCGTGGGCGAGGCGATGAAGGTGCTCGGCAAGGACGACGTGCTGATCGTGCTTTCCGATCACGGCTTCTCGTCCTGGCGCCGCAGCGTGAACTACAACACCTGGCTCGTCGAGAACGGCTACATGACGCTCACCGGCCAGGGCAAGGAAGCCGACCTCGAGATGCTGTTCGGGCAGGGCGAGTTCTGGCCCAACGTGGACTGGTCGAAGACGAAGGCCTATGCCATGGGCCTCGGCGAGATCTACATCAACGTGAAGGGGCGCGAGGGAAAGGGCAGCGTCGCGCCGGGCGCCGAGTACGAGGCCGTGCGGCAGGAGCTCATCGAGAGGCTCGGGAACCTCACCGATCCCGCGAACGGCCGCCGGGCCGTCGCGCACGTCTACACGCGCGAGCAGGCCTACGGATCGTTCGACGCGAATCTCATCCCCGATCTCTTCGTCACCAACACGGAGGGCTACCGCGTCTCCTGGCAGGCCAGCCTCGGAGTCGTCACGAAGGAGCTGTTCGAGGACAACAGGGGCATCTGGAGCGGCGACCACTGCTCGCTGGATCCCGACGTCGTGCCCGGCATCCTGCTCTCGAACCGCAAGCTCCCGCCCGATCGCACGCCCGGAATCGCCGACGTGCCCGCGACCATCCTCAAGGTGCTCGGCGTGCCGCCGCCCGAGAAGCTCGACGGAGAGCCGCTGTTCCAGTGAAGGGCGCGATCGCTCTCCTTTCGCTGCTGCTCGCCGCCGGCGGCGCACGCGGGCAGGACACGGACGATGCTCCCCGGCCGCCCGCGGCGCAGCTCTCGCTCGACGAGAGACGCCGCGAGCTGGCGGAGCTCACGAAGCGCCTCACGCAGCTCCGCGCGCGCTACGAGGTGACCCGAAAGAAGATCAGCGACCTCTCGACCGAGCTCGACGCCGCCAGCCTGAAGCTCGAGATCAAGACCGGCGAGCGCCGGAAGCTCGAGCTCGAGATGGCCGAGGCCGAGCGGGCCGCCGGCGACGCGAAACGCGTGCGCGACGGCGCGGCGACCGACGTCGCGGGCCTCCAGGCGAGCCTGGCCGAGCGCCTCGGCGCGCTCTACCGCATGGGCCGCCTGGGATACCTGCGCACGATGGCGGCCGTCGAGTCGGGCCGCACGTTCCTCCGGGGCCTCCAGACGATGCAGTACCTGGCCGAGCGGGACGCCCGGCTGCTCGCGCGCTATCAGGATGCCCTCGCGACGCTCGCGGAAAAGGAGTCGGCGCTCTCGACCCGCCAGAAGGAGCTCGCGAGGATCACGCAGGAGGCCCGGCAGCACGAGGCCGAGCTGACCGTCGCGCGGAAGGAGAAGGCCGACCTCCTCGCGCGCGCCCGCCGGACGGAGGCCGCGGAGCGCACGCAGCTCACGTCGCTCGAGGAGAAGTCGGGCAAGCTCGCGGCGCTGCTCGACCTTCTCGAGACGCGGGGCCGGGCGCTGCCGCCCGGAGCGGCGTCGATCCGCAAGTTCCGGGGAGCGCTGGATTGGCCGGCCAGGGGCCGGGTCGTCGTGCCGTTCGGGCGCATCGAGAACCCGAAGTTCCCCGGCACGTACCTGCGCTCGAGCGGGTTCACGCTGGACGTGCCGCCGGGCACCGAGGTGCGGGCCATCTTCGCGGGGGACGTCGTCTTCGCGCAGTGGCTCAAGGGCTACGGCAACCTCGTGGTGCTGGACCACGGGGACGGCGTGTTCTCGGTGTACGGCCGGCTCGGGCCGGGCACCATCCCGCGGGGCGAGCGGGCCGGGGTGGGCGACCGCGTGGGCATTCTGGGCGAGAGCCCCGAAGACGAGGTCCCGGGGCTCTATTTCGAGATCCGGGAGGCGCGATCCTCCGTGGACCCCTCGACGTGGCTCCGGTAAACCAGCGGCAGATCCCTTGCGTATGATCCTCCCGTGAGCCGTTCCCGCACCCTCTCGTTCGTCGCTTCGCTCTCCCTCGTCACCACGCTCTTCGTCGTTCTCCCGGCCATCGGGTCGGGCGACGGCAAGAAAGACAAGGACGGCGTGTACCGCCCGCTCGGCCTCTTCACCGAAGTGGTGAGCCTCGTGAGGTCGAACTACGTCGAGCCGGTCGAGCTGGATCCGCTCCTCGACGGCGCGTTCCAGGGCATGACCGAAGCCATGGACCCCTTCTCCGAGTACGTGCCGCCGAAGCGCCAGCAGGCGTTCCTCGCCGCGGAGCGGTCCAAGGAGAAGAAGGAAGTCGTGGAGTCCGGCGCCGTGCTCGCCAAGCGCCTCAACTACCCGATCGTCGTCTCGGCCATCGCGGGCAGCCCTGCCGCCGCGGCCGGCCTCAAGAGCGACGATCTGATCGAGAAGATCGGCGATCAGCCCGGCCGGGGCCTCGCGCTCTGGGAAGCCGACGCCCTCCTCGCGGGCCCTCCCGGCACCAAGGTCTCGGTGCTCGTCGTGCGCGACGGCAAGCCCCGCCGCAAGACGCTCACCATCGTGCGCAGCAGCTGGACTCCCGAGGGTCCGTCCACGTCACGCGTCGAGGGTGAGACCGTGCTCCGCATCCCGAGCTTCGCTCCGGGCACCGCGGCCACGGTGAGGAAGACCCTCGAGACCTTCGACGCGACCAAGCCCCTCCTCCTCGACATCCGCGGCAATGCCGCCGGCGCGTTCGAGGAGGCCGCCCGCACGGCGGCGCTGTTCGTGCCCGCCGGTCCGCTCGGCGAGCTGAAGGGGAAGAAGATCGAGACCCGCAAGTTCGAGGCGAAGGAAGGGGAGCGCGTGCACCAGAGCCGCCTCGTCGTCCTCATGGACAGCGGCACCGCAGGGGCGGCCGAGCTGTTCGCGTCGGCTCTCCGCGACGGCGGCGCGCGGCAGGCGGGGATCAAGATCCTGCCCGTGCCCGCGCCGAAGAGCGCGGACGCCGTGGCCGAGGAGGACGCCGACGGCGTCGATCCCACGCCGGCCCCGAAGCCCGAGAACACGCTGAACCCCGTGCGCCTCGTGGGTGAGCCCACGACGGGCATGGGCCTCGAGCAGCAGGTCGTGCGGCTCGGGAGCGGCGGATCCCTCAAGCTCTCGGTGGGGAAGGTGCGGTCCCTCTCGGGCCGGGCCCTCTCGCCGCGCGGGCTGGACCCCGACGAGCGGGTCTTCCAGCTGCCTCCCGACGAGGACAGCACGGCGCCGCCGAAGGACCAGATCCTGCAGCGCGGCCTGCGTCTCCTCGCCGAGCCCGCGAACGCCGCCGACGCCAAGAAAGCCGCTTGAAGAAACCGGCCCGCAAGCCGGCGAAGAAGTCCCCGCGTTCCTCGTCCCGGCTCGGCAGCGCCGTGGTGATGCTCGCCGTCGCCGTGCTGGCTGCGGCCGGGGGCTACTGGCTCGCGACCCGCAAGGGCGCCGGCTCGCAGACCGGGACGATCAGCGAGCTCGAGGCCCCGCCTGCGAAGAAAAGGCCGGTCGCCGCCGCCACGCCGCGACCGCGTCCCACCGCGACGCCGCGGCCGGCGCGGGTCGAGGGCGTCCCCTCTGATTTCGAGCCGGCGGAGGAGAGTCCGGCGGCCTCTCCCAGGAAGCGCCGCGGGGTTCTCGCGATCGTCCTCGACGACGTGGGCTGGGATCGCGCCTCGCTCGACCGGCTCGAGGGGTTCTCGGGGCCGCTCGCCCTCGCGGTGATGCCGGACGCCCCCAAGACGGCCGAGGCCGCCGCGCTCGCGAAACGCAAGGGCTGGGACCTCCTCGTCCACCTGCCGATGGCGCCCGCGCAGGGTGGGGGCGAGCCGACGGCGATCGGCCCGGGCGATTCGGAAGCGGCCATCCAGGCGCGCGTCGAGGACGCGCTGGGCAAGGTGACGGGCGCGATCGGCCTCAACAACCATCAGGGCTCGCGCGCGACGTCCGACGTTCGCGTGATGCGTGCCGTGCTCTCCGTGGTGAGGCGGCGGGGGCTCTTCTTTCTCGATTCGAGAACCACGGCCTCGTCGGTCGCCGAGAGCGAGGCGCGGAAGATGGGAGTCTCCACGCTCCGGCGCGACGTGTTCCTCGACGACGCGGGCGAGGAGGCGGCCTCGGGCACCACGATCGCGCTCCGCGAATCGTGGGACCGCGCGCTCGCGCTCGCGGCCTCTCAGGGGCACTGCGTCGCGATCGGCCATCCGCGTCCGGAGACGCTGAGCTTCCTCTCGGGAGCGCTCCGCGAGGCGGAAAAGAAGGGCCTCGTGCGCGTGAAGGTGTCGTCCCTCGTCGATTAGTCGGGAGGGCCCTTTTCGTCGGCCTTCACGGCGTCCCAGTGCGCGTCCAGCTCGGCGAGCGGCGTGTCGCGCACTCTCCGGCCCTCGGCCTCCACGCGGGCCGAGACCGATTCGAAGCGCCGCCGGAACTTCGCGTTCGTGCGGGCCAGCGCATCCTCGGGGTCGATCTGCAGGCGCCGCGCGACGTTGACCACGGTGAAGAGGATGTCGCCCACCTCCTCGGCGATGCGGTCCTTCGAGGGCACGGGACGCAGCGCCTCGACCCGGAACTCGGCGACCTCCTCGTCGAGCTTGGCGACGACGTCTTCGTCCCTCTCCCAATCGAACCCGAGGTCCGCGGCCCGGGACGTGAGCCGCGCGGCGGTGAGCAGCGCGGGCAGGGAGCGGGGGAGCCCGTCGAACGGCGACGCGGCCCCGCGCGCCGCGCGCTCCTTGCGCTTCAGCTCCTCCCACTGGACCTTCACGCCCGCCGCGTCGTCGACCTGCGATTCCCCGAACACGTGCGGATGCCGGGCGACGAGCTTGGCGTGGATGCGGCGCGCCACGCTCTCGAACGTGAACGCGCCCTTCTCGGCGCCCAGGCAGGCCAGGAAGACGATCTGGAAGAGCAGGTCGCCCAGCTCGCCCTCGAGATCCTCGAGATCTTCGTTGCGGAGAGCCTCCAGAGCTTCGTGGCTCTCCTCGAGCAGATAGCCTGCCAGGTCGCGGAGCGTCTGCTTGCGGTCCCAGGGGCAGTCGACCCGGAGCCGCGCCATGAGCTTTACGAGCTCCGCCGTCGCAGTTCCTGCCCTTTCCGCATCGTTCGGAAGCGTCATCGTTCGAAGAATCTCCTAAAATCTGGCACGATCGCGAGGATTTCATGTCGGAAACGGGTAAGACCATCAAGGTAGTGGATCGCCGTCTCTTCACCGCGGAGGGAGAGATCCGCGACGAAGTGAAGGCCGAGCTCGCGGCTGAGGCTGAGGCCGAGGCCAAGGCCGAGGCCCGGGCCGAAGCCCAAGCCGGAGGCCAGGCGGGCCGGCAGGCCGAGACGCAGCCGGAGCCCGTCGAGGAACCGGCACCCGAGCCGCCCACGCCGACGGATCCGGCCTTCCTGCGTCTCCTGGACATGCTCGGGCAGACGGCCTCGCTGTATCTCGAAGGGATGCCCGACCCGGCCACCGGGCGGCGCACGCCGGATCTCGCGGGGGCCCGCCACATCATCGACTCCCTGGCGTCGCTCAAGGCCAAGACGCTGGGCCGCCTCTCGTTCGAAGAAGCCGACGCCATCGACGGCATGCTCGGCGAGCTGCAGCTCGTGTTCACGCGCCTCGCGGCCGCGATGAGCGGCAAGGGGCGGGGGCCGGGCATTCCCGGCATGCCACCTCCACCGTCACCGAGGAGAGGCTGATTCGAAACCCTCGCCGGCCCACGCCCGATCCCCCGCGGAGCGGGATCGCTCTCAGGGTGTGCCTCGCGGCGCTCGTGACGCTGGTGACGCTCGCCACGCTCGCGCCGCTGGTCGTGCGCGCGCAGGCGATCGCGGGACCCGGCGAGTCCACGGAGACGGCGTTCCGGCGGGAGATCCGCGGCCACTGGTTCGCCTTTCTCGCGGCGCTCGAGGAGGGCGACGCCAAGTCCGCCGAGGGCAAGGTCGAGGAGATCCTCAAGCATTCCCAGAAGATCGGCATCCGCCGGCTGACCGATCTCGCTCTCGCGGCGACCCTCGTGGGCCACCGCAGCATCGAGCAGGGCAAGATGGACCGCGCCCGGCTCGCGCTCGACACGGCCGCCCGGCTCGACGCCGACCTGCCGGAAGCCCATTGGGCGAGGCTCCAGCTGGATGCCCGCTCGGGCTCCTACGGCAGGCTGCCGAAGGATCTCGTTTCCGCGTTCCGGGCCACGCTTTCCGACACCGAGGCGCGCCGGATCGCGCTTTCCCGCACGCTCCTCGTGCTGGTCCTCGGCCTCGCGGCGGCCAGCCTCGTGCTCCTCTTCATCCTCGTGGTGGCCTACTCCTCGCGCATCTTCAGCGACCTGCGCGAGATCGTCGGGCAGTTCGTGAAGGGGCCGGCCGAGTACGTCGGCGCCGCGGCCCTGTTCGTCTCGCCGCTCCTCCTCTCCTTCGACCCGCTCTGGCTCCTGATCGTTCTCTCCGTGATCGCGTTCGGCTACGCATCGACGCCGCAGCGCATCGCCGCCATCGTCGCCTGGGTGCTGCTCGTTCCGGTGTTCCCCGTCATGGACGCGCTCAGCTACAGGGTCGCGCTCTCGAGCTCCCCCATCCTGCGGGGCGCCGAGGCGCTCGAGGAAGCCCGCTACGACCAGCGCGTCCTCGACGACCTGGAAGGCGTGAAGGCGCTCCTCCCCGAGGACGTCGAGGTCCACTTCCTGCTCGGCCGCCTCTACCAGGCCCTCGGGCAGAACGACCGCGCCGTGGCCGAATACACCGAGGGCGCCCGGCTCTCGCCCGTGGAGAGCCGCTGTCTCGTCAACCGCGGCAACATCCGTTTCGTCGACGGCGACTTCGGGTCCGCGCAGGAAGACTTCCAGGAAGCTCTCAAGAGGGATCCCCGCAGCTGCCACGCGCGGTACAACCTGTCGCTCGTGTACGCCGAGACTTTCCGCACGACGGAGGCCGCCGACACGCTCAAGGAAGCGCGGGCGCTGTGCGACGGGCTCGTCCAGGGGTTCATCGAGAACGCCACCCTCGCGAAGGTCGTCTCCCAGGATTACGGAGTCGACGAGGCCCAGGAAAAGATCCGCGCCCTCGAGGGAAATCCGCGGAACCGCCGCATGCCCGGGCACTACCGCACGTACTCGCCGTTCGCCGGCTTCCTCGTTCCCATCGTTCCCGCACTGCTCGTCGCGATCGGCGCCGCTTTCTGGCTCGACAACTTTCGCGAGCGCCGCTTCGCCTACGCGATGACCTGCCAGAAATGCGGCCGCACGTACTCTCCGCGCATGCGCCTCCAGGGCGAGGGAGGCGGTCTCTGCTCGCAGTGCATCTACGTGTACATGCGGAAAGACGGCGTCGCCATCGAGACCAAGCTCGCGAAGATCGAGGAGGTCAAGCGGCGCAAGAGCCTCGAGGAGAAGGGCCGCATGGCCATCAACCTGCTCCTGCCGGGCTCGGCACCGTTCCTGAGGTCGCACGTGGTGGCGGGCGCGATTTCCATGGCCGTCTTCAGCCTCGGGCTCGTGGCCGCGCTCTTCCGCGACTCCGTGCTCGTCGTGCCGCGCCCGGAGGTGATGAGCACGATGCCGGGAACGCTGTTCTGGCTGTTCGTCGCGTTCGGCGGCTGGGTGTTCGGCCAGATCATGGCGCGGAGGGTCTGACGAATGGCGCTCCAGGGCTCCCTGCGCGACTTCTCCATCGCCGACATCCTGCAGCTCATCGCGCTGCAGAAGAAGACGGGTCTCCTGACGCTCAAGAGCCCCGACGACACCGTGACCCTCGGCTTCTCCGACGGGGCGCTCGTCTCGGCCGAGTCCTCGGCCAAGCGCATCGACACGCGGCTGGGCACCGTGCTCGTGAAGACGCGGCGCCTCTCGGCCGACGCCCTTTCGAAGGCTCTCGAGATCCAGGGCCAGACGCTCCAGCGCCTGGGCTTCATCCTGCTCAAGAACGGCTTCTGCTCGGCCGAGGATCTTCGCGCCGGGCTCGACATCCAGATTCGCAAGATCGCGTACGCGGTCTTCCGCTGGACCGACGGCGACTACATCTTCGACCAGCAGGACCGGATCGACTACGACCACGAGTTCGTGGGGCCGATCGGCGTCGAGGGCCTTCTCATGGAAGGCGCGCGGATGACCGACGAATGGCCGGTCATCGAGAAGGTCGTGCGGTCGCCCGAGCTCGTCTACCGCCGGGTGCCGGTGTCCCAGCCGGTCGAGCCGGCGGGTGAGGAATCCTCGGACGATCCGTTCAGCGAGACCGTGCTGTCGCGCTCCACCAAGACGGCGAACGCGATCCACATCTCCGCGCCGGAATGGGCGGTCTACGAGTTCGTGGACGGCCGGCGGCGCGTGGGCGACATCATCGAGCGGACGTTCCTCTCCGAGTTCGAGGGCGCCAAGGCGTTCTACGACCTCGTGAGCCGGGGGCTGATCGAGGAGGCGCCGGCCTCCGAGTTCGGGCACCTCGACGTGAACACCACGGGCTCGATCGAGATGCCGCGCCCCCGCGCCTCGGGGTCGAAGGGCCTGGCCGCGATCGTCCTGGCGGTGGTGGTGCTGCTCGGAATCCTTTCCGCGGCGTTCCAGGCGCGCAATCCCGCGAACGTGCTGACGCGTCCGGTTCCCATCGGAGACGCGTATCTGAAGAGCCTGTCGCTCCTGAAGCTGCGCCGCATGTCGGAGGCGGTGGATGCGTTCTACCTGACGTCGGGGAAGTTCCCGGACTCGAAGGACCAGCTCCCGGCTGCCAAGCTCCTCCACCCCGACGACCTGCTCGATCCCTGGGGGCATCCTTACCGGTACATCCTCCAGCAAGAGAAGTACTACCTCGTGGGCTTCGACCGCGAAGGGCGCACGGATACGGACCTTTTCATCTCGCACACGGTCCGGGCGGCGACCCCGCCTGCGAACACGACTACGAAAACCAAAGCCGGCAAAGAAATCATCGTCATCAATTGACGGGCGATAAGGGCCCGCTGGCGGCGTTGTCGTCGGTCGTCTTCGCTGCGGCCTAGCGCCGCTAGGCCTCGCTCGCCTCCCTCCTCCGCCTTGCCATCGGACCCTTCTCGCCCGTCACTTGAGGTCGGCGCGAGAACCAAACGGCAGTGATCTCACGCCCCGCGTTAGATTTCTGCTTCTC
>JAEUQS010000222.1 GCA_016789625.1 Acidobacteriota bacterium
GTCGAACAGCCGGGTCTCGAGGGCCGGTGCGCTGAACCAGGAGCGATAGGGTCTGCCCTGATCGGCGAGGGCGAGGGCCGCGGGGAGTCCGCCCGAGGCAAGGGACGCGCGGGTCGCGTTCGCCGTCAGGGTCACCTCGCGCCGGTCGAGGGCGACCGCGACGGCGAGGAGAACGAGCACCAGGGCCGAGACTCCGCGGAGGGCCTTCTCACGCGGCGTCAAGGGGAGCACTCGGGCACCACGACCCCGAACGCGACGAGCGCGTCCACGAGCTCGAGCGCATCGCGCTGGGCCTGCGGAGCGGGTACGGCGTACGTTGCCTCGAGCGTCCCCGCGAGCGCCTCGAGGCTGACGGGGGCACCGGGCAGGAGCTGCTGGAAGAGCGCCGAGCCGCTGACGTTCAGCTCCACTGCCTCGAGGGTCCTGCGGTTCAGGACGACGGCGGAGCCGTCCTCGAGGATGTGGTGCCGCACGTGCTCGACGAGCCGGTAGCGCTCCCGCGGATCCCGTTGCATCCGGTCATTCTCCGCTGGACGCGAGCGAACGGAGAATGCCCAGGAATGCGGCGGTCTGGCCAGCCTTCGTGAAGCGCTCCTCGAAGACCCTCCGCGCCACGGCGCCGGCCGAGGCGAGAGTCGACGGATCCGCGCGCAGCCTCTCGACGAGCCGCACGACTCCGTCGACGTCGCCGTTCCTCACCGAGAAGCCGCAGCCCGTCTCCGCGATCAGGTCGTGCGTCTCCCCTTCCGCAGGGCCCACGTAGAGCACGGCGCGGCCCGCCGCGAGAATGCCGTAGAGCTTGCTCGGAACGAGCAGACCCGGCATGCCGGGCTGGAGCGTCACGAGGTGGAGCGGCGCGGAAGCGAGGCTCGCTCCGAGGTCCTGCCGGGGAACGGCCCCGCGAAACTCGACGTTGCCGAGACCTCGCGAGCGAACGGCGCTCTCCACCTCGGCCCGCCGCGGGCCCCCGCCCACGAAAACGAACCGCGCGGCCCCCGCCGTGCGGGACGCGGCCTCGAGGACGGTCTCGAACTCGTGGGCCAGACCGAGGTTCCCCGAGTAGAGAACCTGGAGTGGATGCGTCTCGGCGGAAGAAGGCGGGGTCGGCACCACCGAGGCCTCGTCCGACCAGTTGTGCACGGTGACCACGCGCCGCGCGCCGCCCCGCTCGAGGTGCCGCGCCATGGTCTCCCCGAGCGCGACGACGAGGTCGGCCTTCCGCAGCGTCCAGCGGGAGAGTGCCCCGAACAACCGCCCCGCGAGACTGCCTTCCCGGAGCGCGCCGAGCGCGAACGCCACGTCGGGGTACACGTCCATCGCCCAGTAGCACGACTTCGCCCCACGCAGTTTCGCCACGACGACGGCCAGCGCACCGAGGATGGGGGGCGTCGACAGGCCCACGACGACCGCGGGCCGGGGCCCGGCCAGACAGGCCACGAGCGCCCCTCCGAGGTAGGTGACGTAGTCGACGACGCGTCCGAGCCGCGAGCCGCGTCCGAACGCCGTCGCCGCGACACGCCTGATCCGAACGCTGCCGCGCTCTTCCCGCCGTGGATAGCGCGTGGTGCCGGACGCATAGCTCCGGTCGGACGCGACGACGACGACCTCGTGCCCTTGCCCAGCCGCTGCCTCGACGAGGTCGAACAGGAGCTGCGCCGTCGCAGCCTCGTCGGGCCAGTAGTACTGGTTGAGAAAGAGGATGCGCACGGGGCCCGGAGGGTTGATCACTGCCTCAATCCAGCGCGAGCTCTTT
>JAEUQS010000263.1 GCA_016789625.1 Acidobacteriota bacterium
GAACGGCGCTCGTTCCTGGCGCCACGAGGCGGGCGAGCTCGACCGCGTCCCAGTTCGTCAGGCGGATGCAGCCGTGCGACGTCGCTCCTCCCACCGTCGCGGGCTCCGGCGAGCCGTGGATGCCGTAGTGCGGCTTGGACAGGTCGATCCAGACCTCGCCCACCGGGTTGTTCGGCCCGGGCGCGAGCTTCGTCTTGGTGTCTCCGGGCTCCGCGTCCCAGAAGAGGTCGGGGTTGTACGTGAAGCTCGGCTTCCAGCCCACTCCGTTGACCTTCCACGTCCCCACGGGCAGGGGATCGTGCTCGCTGCCCACAGTCGCCGGGTAGCGCGCGACGACGTCGCCGGAGGTGGCCAGCACGATGACGGAACGGTCGGACTCGCTGACCTTCACCGTCGCCCCCTGGACCTTACCGGCCTCGGGCCTCACCACGTTGGGAACCAGGATGGCGGCCCCCGCCGTGTCGAACCGGGCGCCGCGGTTCAGCTCCCGGAGGATCCTCGGGTTCGCATGGAACTTCTCGGCGAGCCCCTCGAGAGGCGACTCGAAGCCCAGCGCCTTGAGCTTGGCCTTGTCGGCCGTCTCGACCGGGATCTTCTCGAACGGCCCGGCCACGTCCTCGGCCGAGATCTCGTAGCGCACCACGGCGGGGGCCTCGTCGCGGTTCAGCTCCTTCCACGTCCTGGCGTCCACGCGGTCGCCGCCCGGGAGGCCGCGGGCGGTGTTGAAGGCGAGCACGGCGCGGCGCGTGTTGTTTCCGTATCGGCCGTCGATCTCACCGGGCGAGAAGCGCGCGCGATCGAGGAGCACCTGGAGCCTCAGCACGGACGAGCCCGCGGCCCCGGCTCCGGAGATCCGTGGCGTGCGCGAGGCGTCGTTCGCGCGCGCGGCGCTCAGACCCGACGCGACCGGCTTGGCGCGCCGGGCGCCTGCGGCCTCAGGGGCGAACGCCGCCAGGAGAAGGGCTGCGGAACCGGCGACGAGGGTTCGAGTGGTTGTGTTCACGGGCGTGACATCGCAATCCGAGTGCCACGCTGCGCCGTTGAAACTCTGACAACGGGTTTTGAAAGAACGTCGCGGTTCTCGAACCAACGGTGGACGCCGAAGACGCGAATCTTCGGCTCTCCAGCCCCCGTTCCGTCGAGGCCGAGGTCCTTCAGCCGGTTCTCCAGGAGCAGCGCGAACCGCGTGGGACCGCCGGCCTTTCGCCCGGGCGGCGACTTCATCGAGAGCTCGCCGCTCAGGCGGAATCCTCCGCCCTTCGCGTCGAGGCGGGAGATTCCGAGGAGCCCCGGCGAGACGGCGATGTGGAAGCGCGTCGTGAGGGGTTCGTCGAGCTTCAGGATCCCCTTCGCGAAGAACGGCAGCGAGAGGCCCGTGAGCGAAACGATGGGTCGTGCGTCGCTCGCCCAGCCCCCGAACGAGCCCGACAGAGAGGCCGTCTTCAGGTCCGCGTCCCCGAGCACGGCGGCGACGGCCCGGAACGGAGGGGCGTCCGGCGTGTTGGCTCTCCCGTCGAGCGTCAGCCGCCCTCTCGCGTTCGTGAAGCGCTGATGTTCGAGGGCGATCTCGGGGAGGGGGCCGTGAGCCGAGAGCGAGAAGCGGAACGGCGAAGCCGCGAGCTTCACGAGCACGTTCCTCGCTTCGGCCCCGAAGCGTCCGTTGCCCTTCCCCTTCTCGAACCTCGCGTCCAGAGACACGCTCGCCGACCCGTTCGCGAGAGGCGGCCCGCCCGCGCGCTCGAAGAGCGCGGAGAGCGCCGCGGTGCGGGTGATGGCCGCGTTCAGGCAGAGGTCGCCGTCCACGAGGCCGAGCACGGCGTTCCCCGGGAACTCGGGCGAGGACCAGCGCGGAATGCGGGCGGAGACCACGCCCGTGAACGTCGAGAAGAGGACGTCCCCTCCCGTCGCGACGATGCCGCTCTCGAACGTCAGGGTGGACGGCGAGACCTCCGCCTCCGTGCCCGAGACGAGCATGAAGGCGCCGGCGACCCGGCCGCTTCCGGAGAAGCGCAGGGAGTCGATCCACAGCTCGTGGAGCTCTTCGATGGCGATGCTCGAGAAGACGAGGCGGAAAGCCTTCGGCGACGGTCGCGAGGGGGTCTCGACCCGGGCTCTCATCGCCGGAGACGGATATCCCTCGATCGGCGGGTGCAGCGCCGCCAGCGCGACCTCCGAATCGAGGAGCCGCTCGCGCAGCCGGAACGACAGCCCCGAGCCCTCGAGGCGCCGCACGTGGAAGCGGCGGGAGAGAAGCTCGACGAGCGAGACGTCCAGCCGGACCTCGCGGAGGACGATCTGGAACTCCACGTTGGAATCCCGGGTCCGGAGCCGCAGGTTGCGGGCGACCACCCGCCCGGGCCACGGCATGAACGCCTGGTCGTAGGAAACGACGAGGGACTCGGGGTCGGACGAGAGGATCCGGCGGAGCAGCGGCGTCATGAGGAACACGTTCCCCGCCGCCCAGATCAGGAGGAACAGGGTCACGAGGACGATCGAGGCACGGAGAAGCGCGCGGCGGGCCACGCCCGCACCCCGCAATTCGGGGGCCCGCCTGTGGTACGGCAGTTGCGATAGGCGGGGCAGGAGGTCTCCATGACCAAGACCCAGAAGTCCCTGTTCGTCCTTTCCCCGCTCCTCGCGCTCACGCTCGCGTGCAGCAAGCCCGAAGGCACCGAGAAGCACTCCGAGAGCACCACGTCCACGCCCGACGGGGCCAAGGTGAAGACGACCGAAGACACCAAGCAGGTCGGCGAGAACCTGGAAGCCAAGACCGAGACGAAGGTCACGACGAACGACGGCACCATGAAGAGCGAAGCGCTCACCGTCATCGGGACGGTCACGGCCTACGAGGTGGGCAAGAAGCTCGAGGTCCTCACCGGAGACAAGGAGTCGCGCACGTTCGACCTCAGCGACGCCAAGACCACCGCTGCCATCGCGCCCGACGTGAAGGTCGGCTCGCGGGTCACCGTGACGCAGACCACGGCGGACAGCGACCACAAGAACATCAAGGTGGACGTCGGCGGCTGATCGGACACGATCGCGAGCGCGGCACATGAAGATCGCCCTGGCCGTCATTGCGACGCTGCTCGTCACGCTCCTCGTCCTGAACCTCACGACGAGCGAGAAGAAGGTCCAGAGGAAGATCGAGTCGCTCTACTCCGTCTCGGATGATCAGTTCGCCCGCACGATGGGAAGCCTGCTGGGGCCTTCACTCGTCGCGGGCAACTCCGTCGTGGACCTGCAGAACGGCGACGCGATCTTCCCCGCGATGCTCGAGGCGATCGCATCCGCCCGGAGGAGCATCTGCTTCGAGACGTACATCTACTGGTCGGGAGCCACCGGACAGAAGTTCGCCGACGCGCTGGGGGAGCGGGCCGCGGCCGGCATTCCCGTGCACCTCCTCGTGGACTACGTGGGGAGCGGCCGGATGGACGAGGCGCTGCTCTCGGGTCTGCGCGCTCGCGGCGTTTCGATTCACAAGTACCACCCGCCCCGCTTCTACAACCTCTCCCGCATGAACAACCGGACCCACCGCAAGCTCCTCATCGTCGATGGACGCGTGGGCTTCACCGGTGGCGTGGGGATCGCCGACAAATGGAACGGG
>JAEUQS010000289.1 GCA_016789625.1 Acidobacteriota bacterium
CGTGAAGGACGCCTTCCACGAGTACCTCGTGCACGGCCGCGAGGACGCCGTGAACGCCGCGGGCTTCGGAACGAAGGCCGCGGCGCTCTACCGCCTCGACGTGCCCGCGCACGGGGCCCGCACCGTGAGGCTTCGACTCACGCCGCCGTCAGCCGAGGGGCCCGCGCCGTTCGACGATTCGTTCGAGGAGGCGCTGCGGAAGAGAAAGTCCGAGGCCGACCAGTTCTACGCTCACGTCGTCCCGTCGGACCTCACGACCGACGCGAAGAACGTCATGCGGCAGTCCTTCGCCGGGCTCCTGCAGAGCAAGCAGTACTACTCCTACGACGTCAGCCGCTGGCTGAAGGGCGACCCCGACGAGGCCGCCCCGCCCGCCGAGCGCCTCAAGGGCCGGAACCGCGAGTGGGGTCACCTCTTCAACGCCGACGTCATCTCCATGCCCGACAAGTGGGAATACCCGTGGTACGCGGCCTGGGATCTGGCGTTCCACTGTCTGCCTCTGTCGCTCGTGGATCCCGACTTCGCCAAGCAGCAGCTCATCCTGCTGCTTCGCGAGTGGTACATGCACCCGAACGGACAGCTCCCGGCGTACGAGTGGGCGTTCGGAGACGTGAACCCGCCCGTCCACGCGTGGGCGGCCTGGCGCATCTTCAAGATCGACGAGAAGCGCTCGGGCAAGCCCGACCTCCGCTTCCTCGAGCGGGTCTTCCACAAGCTCCTCATCAACTTCACCTGGTGGGTGAACCGCAAGGACACGGAAGGGCGCAACGTGTTCCAGGGCGGCTTCCTGGGGCTCGACAACATCGGAGTCTTCGACAGGAGCGCCCCGCTCCCGACCGGCGGGCATCTGGAACAGTCCGACGCCACGAGCTGGATGGGCATGTACTGTCTGAACATGCTGGGCATGGCGCTGCGCCTGGCCGTGGACGACCCGGCCTACGAAGACGTGGCCTCGAAGTTCTTCGAGCACTTCGTCTACATCTCGCGGGCCATGAACAACATCGGCGGCCGCGGCATCGAGCTGTGGGACTGGCAGGACGGCTTCTACTACGACAGGCTCCACCTGCCCGACGGCAAGACCTATCCGCTGAAGGTGCGCTCGATGGTCGGGCTGATCCCGCTGTTCGCGGTCGAGTCGCTTTCCGGACAGGTGCTGGACCGCTTTCCCGGCTTCAAGCGGCGCGTCCAGTGGTTCATCGAGAACCGGCCCGACTTCCGGCCGTTCGTGGAGACCCGGGAGGGCAAGGGCGGCGATCTCGTGTGGACTCTGGCGCTCGTGAACCGGAGCCGCATCAAGAGCGTCCTGAAGTACCTGCTCGACGAGAGCGAGTTCCTCTCACCGCACGGCATCCGGGCGCTCTCGAGGCACCACAAGGACAAGCCCTACGTGCTGTGGGTCGACGGCCGCGAGTACCGCGTCGACTACGAGCCGGCCGAAAGCGGCACGGGCCTTTTCGGCGGCAACAGCAACTGGCGGGGCCCCATCTGGTTCCCCGTGAACTTCCTGATCATCGAGGCGCTCCAGCGCTACCACTTCTACCTCGGCGACAGCTTCGTGGTGGAGTACCCCACGGGCTCGGGAACCATGCTGAACCTGTGGCAGGTCGCCGAGGAGCTCTCCCGCAGGCTGATGAGGATCTTCCTGAAGGACGAACACGGCCGCCGGCCCGTCTTCGGGAGCTCCCGCAAGATGCAGGAGGATCCGCATTTCCGGGACCACGTCCTCTTCTACGAGTACTTCAACGGAGACGACGGCGCGGGTCTCGGGGCGAGCCACCAGACGGGCTGGACCGGGCTCGTGGCCAAGCTCCTGCAGCAGACGAACCCGCACGGAGCCGGGGCTTCGGCGCACGAGCCCGAGTCCGAGGGCCGGAGCACCGCCACCGGGATCTTCACGGCGCCAAGGAAAGGCTGAGAACGTTTCCGCCGCGACCGGGATACGTCCTCCCGTAACCTGCGGGGCGACCGCGACCGCCGCTTCTTGTCCCCACCGACGGTCCGGCACTGCCAAAAAACGTCGCCCCGCAGGCCAGAGAGCCCGTCACCGTCGCCGTGGGGTGTTACGAAATCGCTCAGCTCGCCCGGGAAGGGATCGGCTCTGATCCGGATGCGTCGGTCTCAAACGCCGGAGACTGGCGATTCCATGCTCAACGCGCGACGCCTGGCACACCATATGCTCATAGATCTGTCTCATGGACGCTCGTCTGCCGTTGAGGCCTGTCACAGAATCGCCCGATGGCGGGCCAATTTCACCGGTCGGTACGAGTCCGATCGATTTGGCTCAGGCGAAGATTCTGTTTCGAAAGAATATCGCCCTCCTGCTTCTGTGCACAACTCTCGGCGGGCTGGCCTGGGTGGCCCGTGCGCTCATGGCCGTTCCCCGTTTCCAGGCCCGGGCGGTGCTCAACGTCGAACGCGACAAGATCATCCCGTCGGAGGTGGGAGCCGGCGGGAACGGCAACTTCTTCGAGGAATGGAACCCCGAGTTCCTCCCCACCCAGCTCGAGCTTCTCAAGAGCCGGGACATCGCCGTCGCGGCCGCCAGAAAGCTGCGCCTCGCCGACCGGGTCCCTTCTGGCGACGCCGACCGGGGCGACGAGGTCCTCAACGCGGCCCTCGGGATCCAGGGCGGGCTCAAGGCCCGGATTCGCCGGGGCACCACGCTCGTCGACCTCAGCTTCGAGAGCTCCGATCCGAAGCGGGCCGCGGGCGTCGTCAACGCGGTCGCCGACTCCTACATCGACTGGATGCTCATGGGAAAGATCCAGGTCGTCTCCCAGGCGAACGACTTCCTCGTGGCCCAGATCGAGAAGCTGAGGGTCGAGGTGGACTCCCGCGAGAGGGACCTTCAGCAGTTCAGCGAACGGAAGTCCATCGTCTCCCTGAACCCCGAGGGCAACGCCACCCTCCTGAAGCTCGAGGCCCTCAACAAGGACTACGCGCAGGCCCTCACGGAACGCGTCGCCAAGGAGGCGCGCTACACCGAGGTGGCGAGAGCCGAGCCTTCGACGCTGGCCGAGGGAAACTCCGGTCAGCTCGGTCTCGAGCGCGAGCAGATCCAGAAGCTCGAAAGCGACTACCAGCGCAGGCTCTCGGTCTTCAAGCCCGAGTGGCCGGCGATGCAGCAGCTCGCCGCCGAGATCGCCCGCGCCAAGGAGCATCTCAACAAGGCCGCGAGCGATTCCGCCGAACGTGTGCGGGAAGCGGCCAAGCAGGACTGGCTCGCCGCCGCGAGGCGGGAGGAGAAGCTCAAGGAG
>JAEUQS010000300.1 GCA_016789625.1 Acidobacteriota bacterium
ACGAAGCTCCTCGAGAACCTCGGGTACGGGCGCGACTACGTGTACGCCCACGACACGGAGGCGAAGACGGCGGGGCTCGAGACGCTCCCCGAGAGGTTCCGCGGGCGGACCTACTACCGGCCCTCGGGCCAGGGCAGCGAGAAGGAGCTCGCCGAGCGCGTGCAGGAAGTTCGGGCGCGGCGGGCGCGGGCACGCCGCGAAAGGGAAGAAAAGCGGGACGGGCGCGGATAATCCCTCGATGACGTTCGCGGTCTTCGCACTTCCCGTTCTCCTCGCCCTGAGTCCGACAAGCCCCGCGCCGACGGGGAGCTACCACGCGAAGCTCGAGCCCGTGGCCGGCCACGACGTCGCGTTCGGGCTCGCGATCGCCGAAAAGCGGAACGGCCTGAGCGCGACGATTCTGAACGGGCCCGACCGCCTGGCCGTCTCGAAGGCCTCGTGGGACGGCAAAGAGCTCGTCCTCGAGCTCTCCCATCTCGATGCGCGCCTCGTGCTCACGCCGCAGGAGGGTGGCGCTCTCGCCGGGACCTTCACCCGCGTCACGGCGGCCCAGACCGTCGAGCTGGCGGTCACCGCGCGGAAGGAGGCGCCGGCCCTCCCCGCGAGAGTCGCGCAAGGCACGATGGCGGGGGAATGGAACGTGAGCCTCGGAGCCGCGGGAAAGGCCGAAGCCCTCGAAGGGGTGTTCACGCAGCAGGGCGTGAGGGTCTTCGGGACCCTCCGCTCGGCGACCGGCGACTACGGCCCTCTGCACGGAACGTTCGATGGGCGGGACCTCGTCCTCACCGTGTTCGACGGAGTCCACGTCTACCGGATCGCGGCCTCGACGGGGGACGGCGGCCTGAGCGGAGAGTTTCGCTCGCGGGCCTCGGCGCCGGTGCCCATCACATTCCGCAGGAAGGCTCGCGGCGAAGCGTCCCTCGACGCGTCCGCGCTCGTGAAGGCCAAGGATCCCGCCGCCCCCCTGCGGCTTTCCCACCCGGACGAGAAGGGCGTCGCCGTTTCGCTCGACGACCCACGCTTCGCGGGGAAAGCCCTCATCGTGTCGACCTCGGGCACGTGGTGCCCGAACTGCAACGACGAGGCGAAGGTGCTCGTGGACCTCTACGCGCGCCACCGGTCGAAGGGTCTGGAGATCGTGAGCGTGTTCTACGAGTACACCGACGACGTGGAGCGCAGTCGCCGCCAGGTGAGCCGTTTCCGCGAGCGCTACGGCATTCGCTACACGACCCTCCTCGCGGGAACCACGAAGACCGCGAAGGACACGCCGCTCGTGCTGGCGCTGGACGGCTGGCAGGGCTATCCCACCACGCTCTTCCTGGACCGGCAGCACCGCATCGTGAAGACGCACTCGGGCTTCGACGGCCCCGCGACGGGCGTGCACCACACCGAGCTCCTGAAGGAGATGGAGCGGACGGTGAAGGAGATCCTCCGGTCGAAGCCCTGAGCGGGCTCCGTCCTATTCCTCTTCGCGCCGGTAGTTCGGAGCTTCCTTGGTGATGATCACGTCGTGGGCGTGGCTCTCCTTGAGGCCCGCCGCGGTGACCCTCACGAAGCGCGCCTTCTTGGCGAGCTCGGGCAGGGTGGCGGCCCCGGAGAGCCCCATGCCGGAGCGCAGGCCTCCCGTGAGCTGTCCGAGGAGCGAGCCGACGGGGCCTTTGTAGGCCACCATTCCCTCGATTCCCTCGGGCACCATCTTGCGCGGCTCGTCCACGGCGTCCTGGAAATAGCGATCGGCCGAGCCCTGCCGCATCGCGCCCAGAGAGCCCATGCCGCGATACGCCTTGAACGTGCGGCCCTGGTAGAGGATGGTTTCGCCGGGCGCTTCGTCGGTTCCGGCCAGCAGGCTGCCGATCATGACGGCGTGCGCGCCCACGGCGAGCGCCTTGGTGACGTCGCCCGAGAACTTGATGCCGCCGTCGGCGACGATCGGGACCTTGGCCTTCCCGATGCCCTTGACGGCTTCCTGGATGGCGTGGATCTGCGGAACTCCGGCACCGGTGACGACACGCGTGGTGCAGATCGAGCCCGGGCCGATTCCGACCTTCACGCAGTCGGCACCGGCGCGCACGAGGTCGCGGGCTCCCGCCGCGGTGGCGATGTTTCCCGCCATGATGGGCGTGGAGGGGAACTTCTTCTTCAGCTGACGGAGCGCCACGAGGACGCCTTCGCTGTGGCCGTGCGACGAATCCAGACAGAGCAGATCGGCCTTGGCCTGGATCAGCTCGCGCGCGCGGTCGACGAGGTCGGGACCGGCGCCGACGGCCGCGCCGACACGGAGGCGGCCGAGCGTGTCCTTGCAGGCGTTCGGGTACTTGATCTGCTTCTGGATGTCTTTGACCGTGATGAGGCCCTTGAGGTTTCCGGCCTTGTCCACCACGAGGAGCTTCTCGATGCGGTGCTCGTGGAGAAGCTGCTTGGCGCCCTCGAGCGTCGTGCCCGGCGGGCACGTGACGAGGTGGTCTTTCGTCATGCGCTCGGAGATGGGGAGGTCCATGCGCGTCTCGAAGCGGAGGTCGCGGTTCGTGAGAATCCCCACGAGCTTGCCGCGGTCGTCCACGATGGGCACGCCCGAGATGCGGAAATTGGCCATCACCTGGAGCGCTTCGGAGATCTTCTGTGTCGGCCGGCAGGTGACGGGGTCCACGATCATCCCGCTCTCGGAGCGCTTGACCTTGTCGACCTCGCCGGCCTGGGCCTCGATGGTGAGGTTCTTGTGGACGATCCCGAGGCCGCCGTTCTGGGCGATGGCGATCGCGAGCCGCGACTCGGTGACGGTGTCCATGGCGGCCGAGAGGATCGGGATGTTGAGGCCGATGCCCTCGGTCACCCGGGTCCGGAGGTCCGTCGCCGCGGGATGTACCTCGGAATGCGCGGGCAGGAGGAGGATGTCGTCGAACGTCAGCGCCAGAGGGAAATCTTCCGCAGCCATGGCGCTTCTTACCACGGAGCTCAGCGCGGGTCGAGACGCGCGCGCTCGACCTCGATGCGCGGATCCCCGGGCACGAGCCGTTCCGCGAGCGCGAGCTTCGCGAGGGCCTCGTCGCGCGCGCCGTGCATGCCGAGGTGCCGGGCGGCGAAGAGCACGCGCTCCGGCTCCGGGCCGTTCTCTAAGGAGAGGAGCGCGATCATCGTGTCCCGCAGGCGGAAGGGCTCGCCCCGCAGCCGTCCCGCCTTCGCGTAGTGAGCCATCGCGCCCGCGCGGTCTCCGGCCGCGAGCCGGGCCGCGGCCGCGTAGTAGCGGCTCCGCGAGTGCTCGGGAAACCAGCTCAGGACCTTCTCGAAGTGCGGTGCCGCCTCGGCCCTCTTTCCGAGGTCGAAGAGCGCGAGGCCCGTGAGGTACTCGGCGTCCACGTCGGCGAAGTACGTTCGGAGCTGGCTCGCCGCGGGGGCCTCTCCGGTCAGCGCGACGAGCTGCGCGAGCGCCCACGGGTCGCCGGGACGAGCCTCCAGGGCCGAGCGCGTGAGGGCTTCGGCGCCCGCGGCGTCACCCCGCCGGGCCGCGGCGAGCCCGAGGTGGAGATCGGGCTCGCCCGAGCCGAAGTGGAGCCTCGGGAACGACTGTCCGCGGAGGGGGGTGAGAACGGCGACCGCCTCCGCGTCGCGCCCGAGGTCCGTGAGCAGGACGCCGAGGTCGAAGGCCGTCTGGTCGGAGAGGGCGCCCCGCCGCTCCTCCTCGAGGAGGAGGTCGGCCGCGAGCGCGCGCGGATCGCGCCCCCGGGGCGGCGGGACGTCGACGAGGAGGCCGAACTTCCGGAAGGGGGCCGTGGCGAAGGCCCGTGCGAGGCTCAGGCCCGAGGCGTCCCGATCCCCCTTCGCCCGCTGCCCGATGGCTTCGATGTGGTGGAACGACGAGACCTCGAGACCGCTCATCACGTACTCGTGGGCGCGGCGGCTGGCGGAGGGCAGATCCAGGAGACCCGCGACCACCAGCGGCGCCGCGCACAGGAGGAGCCCCCGCCTCCGCTCGCCGTCGCGAAAGAGCGTCACGGCGCGCTCGAGGAGGAGCGCGGTGAAGAACGCGAGGAAGGGGAGGAGCGGCAGCCGATAGCGCGCGAGCGGGGCGAAGACCACGACGAAGGCTCCGAAGGTGACGAGGCCGAGCGCGGCAGCGAGCCCTCCGGGCGGCCGCATGCGGAGGGCGAGCCCCAGACCGAGGAGGCCCGCGGCCGCGAAAACCGACCACGGCATCGTGGGGAGGTGGCGCGTGCGCAGCGCGCGGAGCTCGCGGGCCTGGAGCGTGATGTCGAAGAGGTCGTACGAGCGGGCCGCGAACTCCAACTTTTCCCGCAGGAGGCGCAGGGCGGCCCGGGGTTCGTTTCGCACGAACGCCCTGGAGCGCGACGTCCAGTAGGCCGCTTTCTCGTTCAGGGTGAGCGGCCTGCCGGCCGCCGCTTCCGGGATGCGGGCGAAGAAGAGGTGGCCGGCATCGGGCCGTTCGTGGATCTCGCTCTCGGCGTCCTTCACGAAGATGCCGTCGGTGATGAAGCCGGCGGAGAGCGGGTTGTTCGAGCCGTAGAGGATCGCCCCCGGATCCATGGCGGCAGGGGAGGCGACGCCCACCAGGATGGCATTGCGGAGCGTGAGCGTGAGGATCGCGATCATAGGCGGTGTGGCCGCGACGAGGGCCGTGACGACGCGGGAGCGCCGTGTCGCGAGCGCCAGGACGGCGAGAAGGGCGAAGGGGAGCGCATTGGGGCGGGCGAGGATCGCGAGAGCGAGGCCGATCCCGGCGATGAGGGCGCGGGGCGTGTCCTGGTCCGATCCGGCCACGCCCGAAAGAGCGTGGAGCGCGAGGCAGATTCCGAGGAGCGCGAAGATCTCGGGCTCGAATTCGCGGGTCAGGAGAAACGGGCTCGGCGTCAGGGCGAAGGCGACGGCCACCGCCATCGAGACCCCGCTCCGCGCGAAGCGCCCCACCGTGAGGAACACCAGGACCACGCAGGCCGAGTACGCGA
>JAEUQS010000304.1 GCA_016789625.1 Acidobacteriota bacterium
GCCCGCGCCGCATCGCGAGCGCCGATCCCGCGACGCCGGTGTCACGGCTGGCCATCGTGCTCCCCCTGAGGGACGCCGCGGGGCTCGAGAAGCTCCTCGCGCGGCAGCTCGATCCCCGTTCCACCGAGTTCCGCCGCTGGCTCACCCCCGCTCAGTTCGGAGAGCGGTTCGGCGCACGGGAACGCGATATCGCGTTCCTCACGGAGCACTTCGTCTCTCGGGACGTCGAGGTCTCGCACGTGAGCGCCGGACGCACGCTGATGCTCGTCTCGGGCCGCGCGGACGACCTGGGCCGTGCGCTCGGGACGAGCCTCGGCGAGTACGTGAACGAATCCGGCGGGCCCGCGCTCCTCTGGGACGCGCCTCCGGCCGTGCCGCTTCCGGGAGCGAAGGTCGTGGCGAGCGCGGGCCGCCGCCATTCCCTCGCGACGCGGTCCCCTCTCTACACCGACGGCACGAGCCACCAGCTCGCTCCCGCCGACTTCCACCGGATCTACGGGGTCGAATCGCTCCTCGCCTCGGGGGTCGACGGCCGCGGCGCCCGCATCGGGATCCTCGCGAGAACGAACGTGTCGCTGGAGGACATGCGGCGCTTTCGCACGGAGTTCGGGCTGCCCGAGAAGCCTCCGACGATCGTGCTGAACGGCCCGGACCCCGGCGTCCTGGGCTATGGCGACCGGCTGGAGGCGAATCTCGACGTGCAGTGGGCGGGCGCCGTGGCTCCCGGCGCCGACGTGGATGTCGTGATCACGAAATCCACGGCCACGAGCGACGGTGTGGATCTTTCCGCGCTCTACGCGGTGGACGCCAACCGCCAGGACATCCTCTCGATGTCGTTCGGCACGTGCGAGGAGGAGTTCGTGGGCTCCGACACGGAGCTCTACACGAACGTCTGGGCGCAGGCCGCCGCGCAGGGGATCTCGGTGTTCGTGGCCTCGGGCGACAGCGGGGCCGCCGGCTGCGATTCGCCGAACGCCTCGATGGGCACCAAGGCGGGAGTCAACGGCCTGTCGACCTCACCGTACGCGACTTGCGTGGGAGGCACGCAGTTCGACGATGGCGGCCAGCCGGAGCGCTACTGGGAAGCCACGAACGACACGCTCACGAAGCGGTCCGTGCTGGGCCCGATTCCGGAGCGCGTGTGGAACGAGAGCGCGCTCGCGGGAGGGCGCGGACTCATCGGCACCGGGGGAGGCACGAGCGTTCTCTTCTCGCGGCCCTCCTGGCAGACGGGACCGGGACTTCCCGCAGGGGACCGTCGCATGGTGCCGGACGCCGCTCTGAATGCCTCGGGCAAGGTCCCCTACATCGTCGTGCTGGATTCGAACAGCGCGTTCAACGGTTTCACGGGCGTGACCGGAACCTCGGCCTCGGCGCCCGCGTTCGCCGGCATCGCGGCGCTGCTCGTGCAGAGGGCGGGCGGGCGCATCGGGAACCTCAACCCGGCCCTCTACCGCCTCGGCACGGCCCAGTTCGACCAGGGCTCACCCGTCGTGTTCCGGGACGTCACGACCGGCGACAACGGCGTGCCCGGCGTGCCCGGCTTCGCGGCGGGGCCGGGCTGGGACGCGTCGACGGGCTGGGGGAGCCCCATCGTCGACGGGCTGGTCGGGGAGGACGTCGCCGCGGCCACGCCCCTCTCGCCGAGCGCGTTCCTGGCGGTTTCCCCGGCCATCGTGAAGCTCGATGCGGGCGGCTCCGCCACCGTGACGGTGCTGCTGCGCTCCGCCTCGAAAGCGATATCGGGTTCACCCGCGCCGCTCACGTTGCTGGGGCTTCCGGCGGGGGTCACGGCCCGCTTCTCGCCCGCGAAGCCGGGTGCCGAGACGGCCGGCGGCCTTCTCTCGGAGGGAACCGCGCTGACCGTGACGCTCACCGCGGCGCCCGACGCGCCGGGCTCGGCCTCCAGCGTCGAGGTCGTGGCGACGAGGGACGGGCGTGAAGTGCGCGCGACGCTCTTCCTCGGGGTCGCGCGCGCGGCCGACACCACGGGTGCGGGCATCCAGGTGCCCGTGGTGCTCGAGGCCGCCGGGGCAGGGGGCGCGTTCTTCACCTCGGATCTCGTGCTCGGCAACGCCACGTCGGCGACCCGCACGGCGCTGCTGCGCTTCGTGCCCACGGCGGGCGGAAAGGCGGCGGACGTCCCCGTCGTTGGCCTGAGCGTTCCCTCGGGCCGGCAGATCGTCTTTTCCGAAGCGATCTCGTTCCTGAGAGAGACCGGCGCGAAGCTCGGAGCGGGCGGAGCGATCGTGGGAACCCTCTTCGTCTCGTTTCCCGGCAGCACGAGCACGGGTGGGCTGTTCGCGGGTTCGCGGGTCTCGACACCCAACCCGAACACGCGCGTGGGAGGACGCTTCGGAACGTTCGCGCCCGGGGTTCCCCCGGCCCCCGCGGTGGCCGAATCCTGGGTTTTCGGGCTCCGCGAGGACGCCGCGTTCCGCTCGAATCTCGGCCTCGTCCACGGGGCGTTCGAGGGAAGCGCGCTCGAGCTCGAGGTCCAGGTGTTCGACGGCGAGACGGGGGCCGCGGCGGGAGATGCCGAGCGCGTGACGCTCACCCCTGGCGAGTTCCGCCAGCTCAACCGCGTGCTCACGCTGGGAGGCTCCGGAGTCACGAACGGCTACGTGCGCGTGCGCCGGATCTCGGGCACGGCGCCCACCGTCGTCTATGGCGTCGTGAACGACGGGGCTGCGTCGGGGGGCGGCACGTCCGACGGCAGCTTCGTGCCTTCCGGCGGGGTCACGACCGAGGGGCTCGTGCCGATCGTCCTCGACGTGCCCGCCGCGAGCCGCTTCCGCACGGAGCTCGTCCTCGCGAACCCCACCGCCGAAGCCCGTGTGGTGTCGCTGCGCTATGCGTCGTCGCCGGCCTTCGGCGCGCGGACCTCGGGCACCGCCACCGCGACGCTCGCCCCTGGCAGGCAGCTCGTGATCGCGGATGCCATCGCGTTTCTGCGGTCGAACGGGGTTCCGATTCCGAGCGGAGCGGCGGTGGGCGGCACGCTCGCGGTGAGCGGCGCC
>JAEUQS010000367.1 GCA_016789625.1 Acidobacteriota bacterium
ATGATGGGGTCCATCTCGGCACACTGCCCGTAGAGGTGGACGGGCTGGATGAGCTTCGTGCTCCCGCTCAGCGCCTTTTCCAGCTTCGTGACGTCGAGGTTGTAGGTCTCGGGATCGATGTCGACGAACACGGGAGTCGCCCCGAGCCGCGAAACGGCTCCCGCCGTGGAGAAGAACGTATAGGGCGTCGTCACGACCTCGTCGCCGGGTCCGATCCCGAGCGCCATCATCACGGCGAGCTGCGCGTCGGTGCCCGAGGACATGCCGATCGCGTGCGGCACGCCGAGGTACTCGGCGACGGCCTTCTCGAAGGCTTCGACGCGGGGGCCCAGGATGAAGCCCTGGCTCTCGTAGACCTCGTCGGTGACCTTGCGGATCTCGTCGCGAATCGTCGCGTACTGCTTCTTGAGATCGAGGAGCGGAACCGGAACGGCGGGGACGTTTTCTGTGGCCTTCATGGGCCGCGGAGAATATCCGACGCGTTCGGCGCTCCTCTCAGCGGCTCGAGATGACGAACTGGTTGCCGTCGGCGTCCTTCATGATCGCGAAAGTACCCCATGGCTGTTCCTTGGGTTCGCTCTCGAACTCGACGCCTTTCGCCTTCAGCTCCTCGTACGTCGCGCGGACGTCGTCGGCCGCGAGAGAGCCCGCGAAGAACGTTCCGATGCGGCTCTCGTGCCCTTCCGGCGTGAACAGCACGAGACCCGTGTCCACGCGGTTCGGAAAGCGCAGCTCGATCCAGCGCTGCTTGCCGTCGAACGGCTGGTCGGTCACCACGCGGAGGCCGACCTTCTCGGTCCAGAAAGCCAGGGCACGGTCCTGGTCGCGGGTGGGAACGCTGACGAACTTGATGTGGGTGAGCATGGGCTTCTCCTTCGCCCGGCCAAGATAGGCGGCGCCCTTCGAGGGCACAAGGATCCGCGTCGCTGCTACACTCTTTATCACCATAGTCAGCACAGCCATCAAGCCGCGTCCGTCCTTGAAGATCGACCCCTACGTGGTCGAGACGCTGCTGCCCGACCTCGTGGGGCACGACAAGAGCCCGTCGGCGTTTCTCGTCTATCTCTTCCTCTCGTCGCGCTCGACGCCGCGCAAGCCGGTTTCGTTCAGCCATCAGGCCATGGCGCTCGAGACCGGGCTCTCCAAGAGCGCCGTCCAGGCGGCCGTGAGACACCTCACGAAGCGCGGGCTTCTCACGTCGCGACGCGCGTCGATCACGGCCGTCCCGGAATACACCGTCCTCACGCCCTGGGTCAGGAAGGGAGTCTGAAGCTGGTGCGCATCCTCCTTCGCCACCTCAGCCAGTACACGTTCCCCACCGAGGCCGCGCTCGGCCCTCACATGATCCGGCTGCGGCCCGCGAGCCACACGAAGGCGTCGATCGAGAGCTACGGGCTCACGATCTCGCCCGAGGGCTCCGTCCACCACCAGCAGGATCCCTACGGCAACCACGTGGCGCGGCTCACCTACGCCGAGGGCGTCCGGGTTCCCCACCTCCGCGTGCTCGTCGAGATCGCCTGCGACCTGCATCCCGTGAACCCGTTCGACTTCTTTCTCGACGACCGCATGCAGGAGGTCCCCTTCGAGTACCCGGCGGAGCTGCGGGCGGATCTCCTTCCGTTCCTCGACACGCGCGACGCCTCGGTCGCGGGCGGCGAACGGCTCACGGCCTTTCTCGCCGGACTCCCCGCTGCGGGCCCCACGGTGGCCCTCGCCGTCTCTCTGTGCGATGCCGTGAACCACGCGATCCGCTACGTGATCCGCGAGGAGGCCGGAATCTGGACGCCGGAGGAAACGCTCACGAACGGCCGCGGCTCCTGCCGCGACTCAGCCGTGCTGCTCATCGCGGCCCTCCGGTCCCGCGGGCTGGCGGCGCGCTTCGTGAGCGGCTATCTCGTCCAGCTCACCGACGAGGGCATGCAGCCCAACGCCCCGCGCGGCGTCTCGCGCGACGTCGCCGATCTCCACGCCTGGGCCGAGGTCTTCCTGCCGGGCGCCGGATGGATCGGCCTCGACGCCACGAGCGGCCTCCTCTGCGGCGAGGGTCACATCCCGCTCGCGGCCACCGCGACCCCCGCTCTCGCGGCCCCCATCGAGGGCACGAGCGACGTCCTCGCGACCTCCGTTGCGTTCTCTCTCTCGGTGGCGCGTCTCGGCCACGAGCCGCGCCCCACGCGTCCCTACGAGGAGCCCGTGTGGGAGGCGATCCTCGCGGCGGGGGACGCCGCGGACGCGCGCCTCGTCGCGAAAGGGCTCTCGCTCACGATGGGCGGCGAGCCCACGTTCAACGCGCTCGAGGACACGGAGCTCCCCGAGTGGAACGGCGAGGCGCTCGGCCCCTCGAAGTGGAAGCACGGCCAGCGTCTCGCGGCGGAGCTCCTGGGGCGGCTCGCGCCGGGCGGCTTCGTGCTGCGCCGCTTCGGCAAGCTGTATCCCGGCGAGAGCCTGCCGCGCTGGGCGCTCGACGTCCTCGGCCGGCGCGACGGCGTGGCGCTCCTGACCCCGGTTCCAGCATCGACCCAAACGCGGGCCGACGCGCGCCTCTTCGCCGCGACGCTCGCGGCCCGGCTGGGTCTGGCGGATTCCCTCCTGCCGGCGTTCGAGGATCCGTGGCGCTTCGTGCAGGAGGAAGCCCGGCTCCCCGTCGACGTCGACCCGCACGCGGCGAAGCTCGACGACCCCGAGGAGCGGCGCCGTCTCGCCCGGGTGCTGGAACGCGGGCTCGGGAGCGAGGCCGGCTACGTTCTGCCCTTGTCGCGGAACGGCGGCACCTTCGCGAGCGATGCCTGGACCTTCCGGCGCGGGCGGCTGCATCTGCTGCCGGGAGACAGCCCCATCGGTCTCCGTCTTCCCCTCGGATCCCTCTCGCCCGGGGTGGTCCCGGTGCCACCCGAGCCGGCCTGCGATCCGCCCGACCCACGACGGGAGGCCGAAATCGTGCGGCAAGAGGCGATCCGCCTCGCAGCACCGGCCTCCGGTTCACGGGCCATTCGCACCGCGCTCTGCGTGGAGGAACGCGAAGGCCGGGTCCACGTGTTTCTCCCCCCGCTCGCGACCGCCGACGACTTCCTCGCGCTCGTCTCCGAGATCGACGCGGTTCGCGTGGCTACGGGAATCGACGTCGCGCTCGAGGGCTATCCGCCGCCCTCCTCACCGAACCTGCTGCGCTTCGCCGTGACGCCGGATCCCGGGGTCCTGGAAGTGAACCTGCCCCCCACCGCGACTTTCCGCGAGCACGCGTCGCTCGTCGGTACGACGTTCGATGCCGCCCTCCACGCGGGCCTCCACAGCGAGACGTACCTCCTCGACGGACGTCCCGCCGGGAGCGGCGGCGGCAACCACCTCACGCTGGGCGGGCCCAGCGCGCTCGAGAGCCCGTTCCTCCGGAATCCCGCGCTTCTCGCGAGCTTCCTCACGTTCCTCCAGCACCACCCGTCGCTCTCGTACATGTTCGCGGGCCTCTTCGTGGGCCCCACGTCGCAGGCGCCCCGCGTGGACGAAGCCCGGCACGACTCGCTGTACGAGCTGGAGATCGCGCTCGCTCACGCCTTCCGCCAGAGCGACTCCCCCACGCCGCCGTGGCTGCCGGACCTTCTCTTCCGGCACTTCCTCGTCGACCTCACCGGCAACACGCACCGGGCCGAGGTCTCGATCGACAAGCTCTTCGATCCGGCCAGCTCGTACGGCCGGCAGGGGCTCGTGGAGCTCCGCGCGTTCGAGATGCCGCCGCACCCGCGCATGGTCTCGGCGCAGATGCTCCTCGTGCGCTCCCTCGTCGCCGCCTTCGCTGACGCGCCCTATCGGCATCCTCTCGTGCGCTTCGGCGCGACGCTCCACGACCGGTTCCTTCTCCCCCATTTCCTGTGGAGGGATTTCGAGGACGTCCTCGCTTTTCTCGCGGATCGCGGCCTGCCTCTCCCCGCCGAGGCGTTTCGTCCGTTCGTGGAGCTCCGCTGTCCGCTCGCGGGACGCCTCGTCGCGGGCGACGTCACGCTCGAGGTGCGCAACGCGCTCGAGCCCTGGCCCGTGCTCGGCGAGGTGCTTTCGGGCACCGGC
>JAEUQS010000389.1 GCA_016789625.1 Acidobacteriota bacterium
GCTCGCGAGCCGTGCGCTCGCGCTCCGGCGAAGCGCCGGCGCGTTCGACGCCATTCGAGGCCATCTGACGACGGGAGAGGATCACGGGTACGAGGAGATGGTCTCGTCGCTCTCGTACCTGGCCGCGCGGGGCACGGACGAGGAACGCAAGGCGCTCGCCACGATCCTGAAGCCCCACTTCACGCAGACCAACCGGATGTTGGAGTCGCTTTTCCTTTCGACGGTCGCGGCCGACCTCCGGGAGCTCCGGCCCGATATCGAGAGGATCGCGACCGGGTCGGCCGAGGATGTCGAGGGCGACAAGATCAACAGATCCGGAGGTCGGGTGACGCCCGTGGCCGAGCGTTACCACCTCGCCCGAAAGATCCTCGCCGTGTGGGACGAGCCCGACGCCTTCACGAGGGCGAAGCTGATCGTCGCCTTCGCGTTCGCGCTGGAGCCGTGGCAGCTCGAGGGCGCGCCGGAACGGGCCGACCGGGTGAGATCGAACCTCGAAGACACGCTGTCGCGAATGTCTGGGCCGCAACGGGCCGAGCTGCGGGTGTTCGTCGCGGACGCGGCGAAGACCCGGACGGAGACTGTGGGTTCCGATCCATCGCCGGCGTCGAGACTTCGCGAGCTGGTGCGGAGCGCCGTGGGCGCGGAGCCATGAGGGGGTTGAGCTAGAGCGTGCCCTGGGCGAGGGGCGGCCCGTCGAGACGGCCCGCGGCGAAGCGCAGGAGCTGACCCTGCTGTGTGCCCGCCCAGACGTCCCGGTTCGGTAGCAGCGCGACTGTGAGGAGCGCGGCCTTCGACTGTCGGTGCGAAGACACCGTCCACGAGACCCGGCCGGGCGACGGCCCGGAGCGGAACGTGTAGCGGAGCAGCCCGCCATCGCCGACGGCGACGACCTCACTGAGATCTCCCGATCCGGTCTCCCGCCCGTCTGCCCAGAAGACGGGAAGCCCGAACGCGGGAAGCTCCGGGCACTCTCCCGATTCGAGGTCCAGGTAGTACACGGCGTGCGGGTAGATTCCCACCATCAGGAGCGCGTTCCGGGCGGGCAGCGGCACGAACCGGTACAGCGCCCGCGACCGGAACGGTCGCGCCGTGACGTTCCAGCCTTTCCCGGCTCTCTTCGCCTCGATGAGCGCGTGGTTCCAGGAGCCGGACAGGATGCGATCGCCCGAGGGCGAGGCCCATACGGCGTGGAGCGACTTCTCTCCGGTGCCGAGCCGCGCGGCGACGTCGATGGTCTCGAGCGGCTCGAAGCTCGGCCAGGACCAGCGCTTGAGCGTTCCGTCGGACGACGCCGTGACGCATTCGGCCGGGGCGTTTGGAGGCTTCACCACGAAGAGGTCGTTCACGAGAAACGCATGCGCGTTCGTGCGGCGAACGAGCTTGGGATGCGGTTCCTTTCCGATCTCCCACAGTCCCACGGTCTTGTCGTCGGATGAGGTGGCGAGGAAGGCGCCCTGTCGCCGCATGCCGGGAATGCCGTCTGTGTGGACGTCGTCCTGAGCGACGGTTCTCGTCGCGAGGTCCACGGTGTAGAGGTGCCCGTCGCGTCCGCCCGCGAAGAGCCTCCCGCCGCGCTCGTCCGTGGCCAGCGCCCAGAGAACGGTCTTCGAGGGAGAAAGCGTCTCGTCGGGCGGGAGCCCCGCGTACTCGAGCACGGTGACCGTTTGCGAGCGGACGGAATGGACGTAGATCCCGCCCGAAGCCACCGTGACGGAGCCGGCCGTGGCGACGCCCGGCAGCTCGGCGACGGGACGGTCGCGATGGGCGGACAGGCCCCCATAGCCGCTGACGACCAGGGTCGGCACGTCGGGGACGAAGGCCATGCCGTGCGTCCAGCCGCGACGCGGGATGCGCTCCGGC
>JAEUQS010000395.1 GCA_016789625.1 Acidobacteriota bacterium
GAAGAGCGAGCACGAGGCGCTGAAGGTTCCGCTCGGGGCGCTGTCGCCGAAGAACCTCGGCTTCAAGCTCACGAAGCTCTCGATGAAGACGGCCGGCCGCCTGTCCGACGGCATCCGCCTCGGCCTCGAGACCGGCTTCGACTCCGGCTCGACGCTCGACTACGTGTACCGCAACAGGCCCCACGGCATCACGCCGCTCGGGACGTTCTCGGACAAGGTGTACCTCGAGAGCATCGGCTGGCGGGGAATCCGCGTGCGGAAGCAGAACCTCGAGGCGACGTTCCTCGACGTGCTCTCGCGCCTCCGTGCCGCGGGCCGCCCGTTCCGGCTCCTCGACGTCGCGGCCGGACACGGACGCTACGTGCTCGAGGCGCTCGGCCCGAGGCTCGCCGAGGGCGACCGCATCAGCCTTCGCGACTTCAGCCCTCTCAACGTCGAGGGCGGCGGCAAGCTCATCGCGTCTCTGGGGCTCACGGGCAAGGCCACGTTCGAGAAGGGCGATGCGTTCGACGCGGCCTCCCTCGCGTCCGCGGATCCGCGGCCCACGGTGGGCGTCGTCTCGGGGCTCTACGAGCTCTTCCCGGAGAACGAAAGCGTGCGGCGCTCGCTCGGCGGCCTGGCGAAGGCGATCGAAGAGGGCGGCTATCTCGTCTACACGAACCAGCCCTGGCACCCGCAGCTCGAGCTCATCGCGCGGACGCTCACGAGCCATCGCGACGGGCGGGCGTGGGTGATGCGCCGCCGCACCCAGGAAGAGATGGACGACCTCGTCGCCGAGGCCGGATTCCGGAAGCTCGACGAGCGGATCGACGAGTGGGGCATCTTCAGCGTGTCCCTCGCGAAACGAGCGTGATGTGAGCGAGCTGGTCAGCGAACGCCATCCCTACGCGGCGGCCGCGGGCTGGCTCGCGTTCCTGGGGCCGTTCTTCTTCGTCACGTACGGCTTCGCGAACGCGTACACCGCGACGCGGACCGATGTGCCCGCTCTCGTCTTCGACTGGGAGCGGCACATCCCGTTCCTCGCGTGGACGATCCTCCCGTACTGGACGATCGACGCGTTCTACGCGGCGTCGGTGTTCCTCTGCCGCACGCGCGCGGAGCTCCGCGCGCACGCGCTGCGGCTCTTCTCGGTGCAGATCCTCTCGGTCGCCTGCTTCCTGCTCTTCCCGCTCCGCTACACGTTCGAGCGGCCCGAGACGAGCGGCTTCTTCGGCTTCCTCTTCCGGGTGCTCCTGGGCTTCGACAAGCCGTTCAACCAGGCGCCGTCACTTCACATCAGCCTGCTCCTCATCCTGTGGGTGAAGATCGGCGAGAGCGTCCGGAGCCGCGCGGGCCGCCTCGTGCTCCATGTATGGGCCGTGCTCATCGGGGTCTCCGTGCTCACGACGTTCCAGCACCACGTCATCGACATCCCCACGGGCCTCTGGATGGGCGCGTTCTGCCTGTGGCTCTTTCCCGACGCGCCGCTCGCTCGGCCCCGTCTCCGGGCCGTCTCGGCAGACCCCGCGCGGCGAAGGCTGGCGCTCCTTTACGGGCTCGCGGCGTTCGGCACGGGCGCGGTCTTCATCGCGCTCTCCCGTGCGTTCCTTCTCGGGCTGTGGGTGTCCTTCGCTCTTCTCCTCGTGGCGTGCGCGTACGGCTTCCTCGGCGCCGAGGCGTTCCAGAAAGGGGCGGACGGCCGCATGAGCCTCGCGGCGCGCGTCCTTCTCTTTCCGTATCTCGTGGGGGCGTTCGTGAACTCGCGGCTCTGGGGATCGACGGATCACGACGAGCTCGTGCCCGGCGTCCTCCTCGGCCGCTATCCCACGAGCCTCGACGGCGTGCGCTCGCTCGTGGACGTCTCCGCCGAGCTCCCC
>JAEUQS010000491.1 GCA_016789625.1 Acidobacteriota bacterium
TGTCGCCAACCGCAGCACGTCCAACACCACCTACGGCACCGGCCAGGCTCCGAACGCGACGTTCGGGCAGCTCAACCTGTTCTCGCAGAGCCCGCGCACGATCCAGCTCGCGGCGCGCTACGACTTCTAAGAGTTCCTTCCTTACCGCGTGACGAAAGGCGCCGGGAAACCGGCGCCTTTTTCATTTCAGGCCTCCGGGCCGCGAAACGCCTCCGGCGCGCTGAGTTTTTCTGTTCCGACTGAATAGCCGCTCAGCGGTTCGGATATCCTCGGAATCCATGTCCGAAAACGCAGCGACGACCCACTCTCCCGTTTCGATCCTGGCCGAGCACGAGCGCGAGCTCGCCGAGGGCGTCTACCAGTTCGCGCTGGACGAGATCGCCGCGAAGAGCCTCGCGATGGACAGGGACAACGTCATGGATCCCGCGCTCATCCGCAAGTTCTTCGAGCTGGATCTCATGGGCATCGAGATCCCCGAGGAGTACGGCGGCCTCGGCCAGAACTTCACCACCGCGATCGCCGTGATCGAGGCGCTGGCGCGCGTCGACGCGGCCTGCGCCGTCTGCGTGGACGTGCAGAACACGCTCTTCAACAACGCGATCCTCCGCTGGGCGTCCGACGATCTCAAGAAGAGGTATCTCCCCGTTCTCGCCAAGGAGAAGCTCGCGGCCTACGCGCTCTCCGAGCCCGGCTCCGGGTCAGACGCGTTCGCGCTCGCGACCACGGCCGAGAAGAAGGGCGATCGCTGGGTTCTCAACGGCGGGAAGCTCTGGATCACGAACGGGCTCGAGGCCGAGCTCTTCCTCGTGTTCGCGAACGCGGACAGGTCCAAGGGGTACAAGGGCATCACGGCGTTCCTCGTGGAGAGCCGGTGGAAGGGCTTCGGCAAGGGCAAGAAGGAAGACAAGCTCGGCATCCGCGCGTCCTCCACGCTCGCGCTCTCGTTCGAGGACCTCGAGGTTCCCGAGGAGAACGTCGTCGGCAAGGTGGGGGAGGGCTACAGGATCGCGATCGAGACGCTCAACGAAGGGCGCATCGGCATCGGCGCGCAGATGATCGGCATCGCGCGCGCGGCCCTCGATTACGCGACGTCGTACACGAAGACGCGCGTCCAGTTCGGCAAGCCCATCGCCGAGCTGCAGGCCGTGCAGCACGAGCTGGCCCGCATGGACATGGAGCTCGAGTGCGCTCGGCTCGCCGTGTACAACGCCGCGCGCCTCAAGGAGGCCGGCCTGCCGTTCCTGCGGGAGGCCGCCATCGCCAAGCTCAAGGCCAGCGAGGTCGCGGAGATGTGCGCCTCGCGCGGGCTCGAGCTCCTGGGCGGCTACGGCTACGTGAAGGACTACCCGCTCGAGAAGCTCTATCGCGACGCGAAGATCGGCAAGATCTACGAGGGGACCTCGTTCATGCAGCTCAACACCATCGCGAAGGACGTTCTCCGGCGGGACCTCAAGGCCTGAACCGTGGCTGGCGAGGCCCACGGCGGACTCCGGCGCGAGATCGGGTTCTGGCAGGCGACGTCGCTCAACGTCATCGACATGGTGGGCATCGGGCCCTTCGTGACGCTGCCGCTCATCCTCCACGCGATGGGCGGCGGCCAGGCTCTCTGGGCCTGGCTCCTCGCGGCGCTTCTCGCGATCAGCGACGGGCTCGTCACCGCCGAGCTCTCCGCGCAGCTCCCCAAGGCCGGCGGCTCGTACGCCTTTCTCCGCGAAGCGTTCGGACCCGCCACGTGGGGCAAGCTCATCTCGTTCCTGTTCCTCTTCCAGGTCGTGTTCTCGGCGCCGCTCTCGATCGCTTCCGGCGCGATCGGGTTCTCGAAATACCTGAGGTTCATCGTCCCCGACGTGCCCGTGGGTTGGGAGCCGTTCATCGCCTCGGCTCTCTGTCTTCTCATGACCGCGCTCCTCTTCCGGCGCATCGGGTCGATCGGCAAGTTCTCGATCGTGCTCTGGGCCGGGGTGCTTCTCGCGCTCGGCCTCGTCATCGGCTTCGGACTGCCGCATCTCAAGCCCGAATCGTTCGCGTTCTGGCGCACCGAGCTGAATCCCATGGCGGGAGCTGCTGATACCGGCCTCCGCGTCGCGCTGCTCCTCGCCGTGTACGACTACCTCGGCTACTACAACGTCTGCTATCTCGCCGAGGAGATCAAAGAGCCCACGAAGACGATTCCGCGCGTCATCGTGGTGTCGATCCTCCTCGTGGCGGTGCTCTACATCCTCATGAACGTCTGCGTGCTCGCCGTGCTCCCCGCGAGCGAGGCCATGACCTCGTCGTCCACGGTGTCGCTCTACATGGAGCGGGTCGCGGGGCGGCCGCTCGCTCTCTTCGTGACGGTGCTGATCCTGTGGACGGCGTTCGCGTCGATCTTCTCCCTCACGCTCGGCTACTCGCGCATCCTCTGGGCCGCGGGACGCGACGGGAACTTCTTCTCCGCGTTCGCGCGGCTCCATCCCCGGGACGGCTATCCCTACGTGGCGCTCGCGGCCCTGGGCCTTCTCGCATCGGTGTTCGCGTTCCTCGACCTCAAGACGGTGGTGAGGGCGATCATCTCGATCCGCGCCATCATCCCGTTCATGGCGCAGATCATCGCGGCGTTCGTGCTGCGTACGACGCGGCCCGATCTGGAGCGTCCGTTCCGGATGTGGCTCTATCCGCTGCCCGCGGTGATCGCCCTCTCGCTCTGGGGGTTCGTGCTGTTCTCTCCGGAGAAGGGCTTCAAGATGACGGGACTCGTCGTCGTCGGAGCGGGCCTCCTCGTCTATCTTCTTCGCGCGCGATCGGCGGCCGAATGGCCGTTCACGCCCCGCGCCTCGGCTTGATCGTTCCGCGGGCGCTGCTATCATCCGCGCTTCGTCCAGCAGGGCGACGTACCCAAGTGGTTAAGGGAAGGCTCTGCAAAAGCCTCATCCGTCGGTTCGAATCCGACCGTCGCCTCCAAATTCGATCCTGGGGGTTTCTCGATCCCCCCAGGCCCCCCACCTGGATCCGGGAAACCAATTGTGGGTTTCCCTGGCCCATCCAACTTTGATCCTGGGGGTTTCTCGATCCCCCCAGGCCCCCCGGCGCTGCGCGCCTCCCGAGATCGGAACCCGAACGCCGGAGTGGCGAAATCGGCAGACGCAGGGGACTTAAAATCCCCAGTCCCGCAAGGGGCGTGCGGGTTCGATTCCCGCCTCCGGCAATCCCCGGTTTCTTTCAAAGTCCCCTAACATCGCAGGGTTCATGTCGCTGCTGAGGCTCTGGCGCATCGCGGCGCCTCGTGCGCGCCGCACCGCGGTCGGGCTCCTGCTGAGCCTCGCCCTCGGCTTCGAGGCGCGTGCCCTGGATCCGTCCAAGGCGCTCACGCAGTTCCGGCACGACTCCTGGGAGATCGAGCAGGGCCTGCCCCAGAACTCGGTCTTCGCCATCGCCCAGACACCCGATGGGTATCTCTGGCTGGGCACCGCCGAGGGGCTCGTGCGGTTCGACGGCGTGCGGTTCACGGTGTTCGGGCGCCGGCGGGATCCGGCCGTCGCGTGGAGCTACGTGAGCGCGCTCCTCGTGGACCGCAAGGGCAAGCTCTGGATCGGAACGGAGGGCGCCGGGCTCGTCACGATGGAAGGTGGGACGTTCCAGGACGTCCCTCGGACTCTCGTGCCCACGCGCCGGATCTCGGCGCTCCTCGAGACCCGCGACGGCGCGATCTGGATCGGCACCGACGGGCAAGGCTGCCTGCGGCTCGAGGGCAAGGACGTGCGCACGTTCACCGATCGCGAGGGCCTCGCGAGCAACCGCGTGAACGCGTTTTCCCAGGCGCCCGACGGCACCCTCGTGATCGGCACGGAAGCCGGTGTGAGCCTCTGGAACGGCACGGCCATGAAATCCCTCAGAACGGCCGACGGCCTCGTGCACGACAGGGTCCGCACCGTGCTCGCCGAGGCCGGCGGGATCCTGGTGGGAACCGATCCCGCGGGGCTCTCCCGGGTGACGCCCGGCGGCATCGTCAACGAGCCCATCCCTGGTCTTCCGTCGAGCGGCTTCCGGGCGCTCCTGCGCGACCGTTCGGGAACCCTGTGGGCGGGGATCTACGGCGGCGGGATCTGCCGGCTCGACGCCTCGGGCTTCTCGTGCCTGGGCGCGGACCGCGGGCTCTCGTCGAACTCCGTGTACTCGCTCCTCGAGGATCGCGAGGGAAACCTCTGGATCGGCACCCTGGGCCGCGGCCTCAACCGGCTGCGCGATGGCCTCCTGACGCCCGTGGGCGTCCCGGAAGGGCTCGCCGACGACAACATCCGCGCCGTGCTGGAGGATCGCAAGGGAGACCTCTGGGTCGGCTCCGAAGGTGGAGGGCTGTCCGTGGTGCGCGGCGGCCGCGTGGTCGCGACCTACACCACGAAGGAGGGGCTGCCCGACGGCCGCGTTTACGGGCTCGCCGAGGACCCTCTCGACGGCAGCATCGTGGTGGCCGTGGTGGCCGGCCGGCTTTCGCGCATTCGCGAGGGCCGCGTCGTGGCTGGCGAGTGGGACGTCGAGGACGTCCACGAGATCGTCTTCGACGCGGAGGGCACGCTCTGGGTGGGAACGTTTCGCGCCGGTCTCTGGCGGTTCCCGCGCAAGGGCCCGCCCACGCGCTTCACCGCCAAGGACGGGCTCTCCAACGACCGCATCCTCACCGTGCTGCCCGACCGCCGGGGCAACGTGTGGGTGGGCACGTCGGGCGGCGGGATCGACCGCATCGCCGGCGGGAAGATCACGACCCTCTCGACCGCGAACGGGCTTCCCAACGACTACGTCTACGACCTCCTCGAGGACGACGCCGGGGTCATCTGGGCGGCGACGGGCGGGGGAGGGCTCGTGCGGATCGTGAACGCGGACGCTGCCGCGCTGCCGCGCGCTCGCGCGATCACGATGAAGCACGGGCTCGTCGACGACCTTCTCTACGGGCTCGTGCTGGATCTCCACGGCGATCTCTGGATGTCCTGCAATCGCGGCGTCTTCCGCGCGCCCCTCGCCGGGCTCCGCGCGGTGGCAGAAGGCCGGGCCACGTCCGTCCCGAGCCTCGGCTACGGAACGGCCGACGGCATGCGCAGCCCCGAATGCAACGCGGGCGGGTCACCGGCGTTCCGGGGCCGCGACGGGCGCCTCTACTTCCCCACGATCCGCGGCATCGTCGCCATCGCGCCCGAGAGGACGAAGATCGACCCGTCGCCCGTCCCGGTCGTCATCGAGGAGCTCCTCGTCGACGGGCTGAACGTTCCGCTCGGGACCGGCCGGGCCGTGAAGCTGCCGCCGGGCTCGGCGCAGATCGAGGTGAGGTTCTCGTCCACGCGGCTGCGCGTCCCCGAGCGGCTGCGCTTCCGCACGCGCCTCGAGCCCCTCGAGAGCGGATGGGTCGACGTGGCCGGCCGTCGCTCGGTGTACTTTCCACACCTTCGTGCCGGCTCCTATTCGCTCGTGATCTCCGCCCGAAACGAGGACGGCGTGTGGGACGAGAAGGGCACGCGGCTCGCCTTCGCCATCGCGCCGCGGTTCGTCGAGACGGGCTTCTTCCTCGTGCTCGTGGGGGCGCTCGTGACCGGCGTCGCGGCGCTCCTCTACCGGCAGAGGATGCGGACGCTCAGGGCCCGCGAGCTGGAGCTGACGAACCTGGTTTCGCTGCGCACGCAGGACGTCGAGGAGGCGCTCCGCAAGGAGGCCGTCGCTCGCGCGGAGGCCGAGAAGGAGAGGGAGCGGGCCGAGGAGGCCAACCAGGCCAAGAGCGCGTTCCTCGCGAACATGAGCCACGAGCTCCGCACGCCGCTCAACGCGATCATCGGCTATGCCGAGATGCTCGCGGAGGACGCGGCGTCGAGGGGCGAGCACGACACGAAGTCGGACCTCTCGCGCATCCACGGGGCGGGGCGGCACCTCCTGGGGCTCATCAACGACATCCTCGATCTCTCGAAGATCGAGGCGGGGCGCATGGAGATCCTCCTCGAGGTCGTCACGGTGGCCCCGCTCCTCGCGTCGGTGGTCGAGACGGTGAAGCCCCTCGTCGCGGCGCGCGGCAACCGCATCCAGGTGGAGCCGGCCCCCGCGGATCTCGCGGTCCTGGCCGACACGGTGCGCCTCAGGCAGGTCCTCCTCAACCTCTTCTCGAACGCGGCGAAGTTCACCGAGAACGGCGTCATCACCGTCACGCTCCGGCAGGAGGGGTCCCTGGTCTTCCTGAAGGTCTCCGACACCGGAATCGGGATGTCCCCGGAGCAGCAGGCGCGGCTCTTCCAGCCGTTCGTGCAGGCGGATGTCGGCACGTCGCGCCGCTTCGGTGGCACCGGCCTCGGTCTCGTGATCTCGCGCCGGTTCTGCCAGATGATGGGCGGCGACGTGCTCCTCGAGAGCGTCGAGGGTCAGGGCTCGACGTTCACGGTGCGCCTGCCGGCGGCGCTCAGCGCCACGGCGAGCCTGGCCGCTCGCGCTGAGCTCGCGCGGCCGCGCTGAGGCTCGAGACGAAGTCCTTTTCGGCCAGCACGCCCTCGGCGAGGTCGCGGGGCCGGGGCGCGAGCGGCACGACGAGGCCGGGACCGCCGCCGTCCGGCACGAGCCAGAGAGCCATCACGTGGAGCGCCGTGATGCGCAGGAGACGGAGCTCGAAGGGGTGGAGCAGAACCTCGGGGTGCGCTTCGGCCAGCTTCAACGCGACCTCCGTCGCCGCGACGAACGGTCCGGTGTTCACGTGGCTCTCCGCGGGTTCTGCGGGTGCGGAGGGCGGAACCGGAGGTCCGCCGGGGCGCGGAGGCAAAGGCGGGGGACCGAGCGGCGCCTCGACTGCGGCCACGGAACCGTCGCCGCGCGACACGAGGCAGCGCCAGCCCGTCTGCCGCGCCGCCGAAAGTCCCCGCCCCTCGGCGAGGTCCTCGCGGGTGAGGTCGTACACGGGGTGCGGCAGCGAGAGCGCGATCTCGGCGGCCGCGACGCCGGCCAGCCCGGCGAGAGCGGCACCCGGACGGGG
>JAEUQS010000494.1 GCA_016789625.1 Acidobacteriota bacterium
CTCGGCCCGCGGATATCCGGGTCGCCAGTAGTCGGGGAAGGCCTCCAGCTCGAGCCTTCGCGCCGGCTCGAACCGCGTCACGCGGAACGGGCCCGTGCCGGCGGCGCCCTCGCGGTAGCTGCCGAAGACGTCCTCGACGCCCTCGGGCAATATCGCCGACGGCGCGAACGTGAGGAAGGCCGGGAAGAACGACACCGGCTCCTCCAGCTCCAGCACGAACTCGTGCGTGCCCAAAATGCGGAAGCCCTCGAGGCCGACGGTGGGATCCTGGATGAACCTCTGCGCGCCCTTCACCGGGAACAGCACCCAGCGGTTCTGGCTGTCCCTGGTGCGGAGCAGGCGCTCGAACGTCCAGCGCACGTCGCGCACGGTCATCAGTCGCCCGTTGTGGAAGCGCACGCCGTCGCGCAGGCGGAAGCGGAACTTCCGCCCGCCGTCCAGCGCCTCGAACTCCGAGGCCAGCCACGGCACGATGCGCGCGCCGTCGGTCTCCCGCGTGAGCGTCTCGAAGACGTTGGGGAGCACCTCGCTCTGCCACACGAGGAAGACGCGCGCCGGGTCGATGTCGGCCACGTCGCCGGCGATGGGCACCGAGACGACGCCGCTCCCCTCGGCCTGGCGCGCGCCCGCGAGGCTCTCGTGCGGCGCGACGCCCAGGGTCTCGAAGTTCACGAAGGGCGCCGTGGAGCGCAGCGTCAGGCCGCGCACCCTCGGGTGCACGGCGCGGACGTCCGTGTCGTGGAAGAGCGGGAGCAGCACGGCCCGCTCGTCGAGGTGGCTCTCGATCTTCTGGTAGAGCCTCTCGCGCGCCTCCGGGCGGCCCTCGCTCCGGGCGTCCAGGATCAGGGCGTCCAGCTCGGGCGAGGAGTGGAAGCCGCGGAAGATCCCGGCCGACGAGTCGAACAGCGTGAACGTGAAGTTGTCGGGATCGTCGTAGTCGGCGTTCCAGCGCCCGATCATGAGGTCCATCTCGAAGCGCCGCTCGAGGAACGACGGCATCGTCGTGGTGCCCACCACCACGTGGATCCCGGCCTCGGCCCACGTGGCGAGGAGCGCGTCGAGGAACGCGCGGTAGCGGCCCAGGAAGAGCGGGTGCACGGCGGCCGTGAGCGTCACGGGGAGCGTCTCGCCCTCGAGCTGCCGCGCGACCTCCTCGGCGGCGAGGCGCGGCCGTCGACGTCCCGGGTCGTGGCCGAGGATGCCCGGCGGGAAGAAGCTCGTGGCCGGCTCCACGCCCTGTCCGAGCGAGCGCCGCACGATGTCGTGCGGACGCGGCAGGCCGAGGAGCACACGCGCGAGGCCCTTCCGCTTCCCGAGATAGCGGTCGTTGAGGAGCACGAAGTAGGAGTTGCGGCGCGGGCACTCGGTGAGCGACGTGCGGAACGCGCGGTCGCGCGAGAGCTCCTCGAGGCTCTCGGGCGGCAGGTTGCCCGCGACGTCCACCTCGCCCGCGCGGAGCGCGGCGACGACCTCCTCGGGACGCATGCCCAGGCGGAAGACGAGCTGGGAGAGCCGCGGCGGCTCGTCGCTCTTGCGGAGCGGATTCCGCGCGAGGACGACCCAGCTCTCGTTGGCCTCGGCCACCACGAAGGGCCCGGTGCCGTGGAGCGCGGGCCGGCCCTTGGGGTCGACGCCCTCGCGCAGGACCATCGTCTCGGGGTGCGTGAGCAGGATGGGGTAGATGGGGAGCGGCTCGTCGAGCGTGAGGCGCAGCCGGCCGTCGTCGAGCACCTCGATGCCGATGATCTCGTCGGTCTCGCCGCGCAGGAAGGCCTGAGTCCCGGTGAGCGCCGCGAGGCCCGCGGGGAGGATGTCGGCCGCGGCGCGCGCGGCGCGCTCGAACGACGACTTCACGGCCGCCGCAGAGAGCGGCCGCCCGTCGTGGAACAGCACTCCGGGCGCGAGCGAGAACACGAACACCCGGCCGTTCTCGAGGGCCTCCCAGCGCGACGCGAGGCGTCCCGTGAGGTGGCCGCGGGAGTCGATCGCGGCGAGCGTCTCGCAGACGTTGGCGATGACCTCCACGTCCTCGTCGAGCCGCACGCGGGCCGGGTCGAGGGAGTGAGGCGTGGTGGCGAGCGCCACGGTGAGCGTGCCGCCGCGCGGGAGGTCGTGGTCGTGGCCTTCGCCCGGCGGGGCATGGAGCGAGGCCTGGTCGAGGTAGGCCCGGGCTCTTTCGAAATCGCCGCGCAGGTTCGCGAGCGTCGCGCCGAGCGAGAAGAGCCGCGCGAGCACCCCGGGCTGTGCCGTCTCGCGCCGCCGCGTGAGGGCCCGGTCGATCCACTTGCGGGCCTCCTCGGCGCGGAGCGCGTCCCAGGCCGTCTCGGCGCCGAGGAGGAGCGTCTCGAAGAGGCCCTCCTCGTCGCCGCTGTCGATCTGGGCCTCCGTGGCCAGCTCGATCTCGCGAAGCGCCGACGCCGTGTTGCCCGCCATGCGGTGCGCGCGCCCGAGCACCAGGCGCACCTCGAGCGTCTTCGCGGCGCCCTCGCGGCCGTCGCCTTCCAGAAAGTCGAGAACGGTCCGGGCAACGCGAATGGCTTCCTCGGCGCTGAAGGAGTCGAGGCTCTTCTTCGCGAGGGCGAGGCCGTAGCCGACGACCTTCTCCTCGGCGTCGGCCTCGCCGAAATGGTGCACGAGCTGCGGGTACACACGGTCCAGGCGTCCCGCGTGCCGGCGCTCGAGCTCCTCGGCGTACTTCAGGTTCAGCGAGCGCCGCCGCCGCCGCGGCAGGGCCGCGTAGATCACCTCGCGGAGGACGCCGCTCGGAAACGAGAGCCGGTCGCCTCGCGAGAGGCGCTCTTCCTCGAGGAAGCCCGATTCGAGAAGCCCGTCCACGAGGTCCTCGAGCCCGTCCTCTCCGGCCAGGAACGCGAGGTCGGCGTACGAGAACGTCCGTCCCAGCACCGAGGCCAGCGAGAGCACCTCGCGCGGACGCGCGGGCAGCCGCTCCAGGCGGCGCTCCACGGCCTGCTGGATCGTGGCCGGCAGGGCGTCGGAGCCGAGGCCCGCCGTGCGCACGAGGGCGTGGCGTCCGCTCGAGTCCTGCCGGATCCCCGAGGAGTCCACGAGCGTGCGCACCAGCTCGCGCGTGAAATACGGGTTGCCCTCGGTGGCGGCGAAGAGCCGCGCGAGCAGCTCGTCCTCGATCTTCTGCGTGCCGAGCAGGCTCTCCACGAGCCTCTTGTGATCGTCCTGGCCGAGCGGCTTGAGCAGGAGCTTCGAGAAGCGCCGGTCGCCCTCGAAGCCCTCCACGAGCGCGAGCAGCGGATGGCGCTTGTCGACCTCCTCGCTCCGGTAGGTGCCCACGAAGAGCGTGGGCGTCGGGCCCATGCGGCGCACGGCGTACTGGAGCGCCTCGAGGGAGGCGTCGGCGAGGTGCAGATCCTCGAACGCGAGGATCACGGGGCGTCCGCGGCCGATGCGCACGAGCGCGCGGGCGAGCAGCTCGAAGATGCGGTTGCGGTCCAGCTCACGTCGCGGAGGCGGCGCGCCCTCGGCCATCGCGACGGCCACGGGCAGGTTCGCCCCTGAGGACTTGCTAAGCGCGGACCGGAAATCCTCGATCTCGGTGAGCTGCGGGAACAGCGTGACGAGGTCCTCGGCGAGGTCGGCGAAGTCGCTCTGCTTCGTCGTGCCCGAGGACGTCGGCGGCAGCGCGCGGAAGAAGGCCTGGATGAGGTCGCAAAAGCCCTGGTAGGGAAACGACCGGTCCTGGTCGGCGAGGCGCCCCGAGAAAAACGGCACCTTTCGGAAGCGTGCGAGGGTCTCGAGCTCCTCCAGGAGGCGCGTCTTGCCCACCCCCGTCTCGCCGGAAACGAGGACGAGCTGCGCGTCGTTGATCATGGCCGTGTTGAGCCGGCGCTGCAGCTCGGCCAGCTCGTTCTCGCGGTCCACGAGGGGCAGGCGCTGCGCCCTCTCGCGGCCCGGCGTGGGCGGCTCGTGCGCCAGCGACTTGTCGCGCTCGCTCTCGGCCATGTGCGACTGGTAGCGCTTGAGCGCGTCCGCGAGGGCCCCGGCCGTGGCGTGGCGCCGGGCGGGGTCCTTGTGGAGGCAGTCCATGATGATCGATTCCAGCTCGGGGTTGAGGCTCGCGCCGAGCGAGCGCGGCGTGGGCGGCGCCTCGTGCGCGATGCGGTAGCACACGGCCGCGAAATCGCCCGAGAACGGCGGCTCGCCGGTGAGGCACTCGAAGAGCACGACGCCGAGGGAGTAGATGTCCGTCCGGGCGTCGATGGGCTCCGACGTGACCTGCTCGGGGCTCATGTAGGCGATGGTGCCCACGATGTCGCCGGCGTTCGTGAGGCGGTTCTCCGTGGACGCCGTGGCCAGGCCGAAGTCGGTCACGCGGATCCAGAGGCCCTCGGGCTTCCGCCGCGCGACGAGGAGGTTCTCGGGCTTCACGTCGCGGTGGACGACGCCTTGCGCGTGGGCGGCGTCGAGCGCGAGGGCCGTCTGGAGGCCCACCTCGACGATGTCTCCGAGCTTCAGCGTGCCCTTGGCGAGCTCGGCCCTGAGGCTTTCGCCGGGCACGAGCGGCATGATGAAGAAGAGCGAGCGGTCGTGCTGGCCGATGTCGTGGACGGGCACGATGCCCGGGTGCTCGAGCCGGGCCACGATGCGCGCCTCGCGCCGGAAGCGCTCTTCCTTCTCGTCGGTCAGGAGGCTCGCCGTGAGCACCTTGATCGCGACGTCGCGCTCGAGGATCGGGTCCCGCGCGAGGTAGACGATGCCCATGCCGCCACGGCCCAGCTCGCGCAGGATCTCGTAGCGATCGAGGAGCTTCGTTCCGATCACGAAGCGGTGCTCCACGAGGGGAGTGACTTCCCGCACGCGCGTGTCTCTTGCCGGGGCATGGCGTGCGGATCATAAAGAGCCCGGCTTAAACTTTGTCCACCATGAAGCGTTTCTGGATTTCCAATGCCCGCTGAGGGACGGAAGGTCGCTCCCGGCTACACGAGCGTGGGCGGGACGGGAGGGACCGGCGGTGGCTGCGCCATCGCGTTCGGGTTCCCGTTCATGGCCGCCGGGATCGGCATGCTCGCGGTCGGGCTCGGAGCGTTCGGAACGTTCGAAGGCCCCCGGATCGTCCTCTTCGCGATGGGCTGCGTCTTCTTTGCCGCGGGCTTCTTCGTGGCGTATCAGGGGGTTTCGGCGATCCTGGCTCTCAAGGCCGCGGCACGGCGGCAGGCCGAGCATCCCGGAGAGCCCTGGTACGTCGATCACCCCTGGGATCCCTCCGGTGCGACCCACGGCGGGATCAAGGGCCTGATCGGCGGGTTCCTCGGGCTCCTCTTCTTCGGCGGCTTTCTCACGCCGTTCAACTGGTGGGCCTGGTTCTCGAACGAGGGCGTGCTGCCCGTGAAGATCCTGGTGAGCCTCTTCGACCTGATCCTCCTCGCCTGCGTCTTCGCCTGGGTGTACGAGGTCCTCAGGCGCACGAAGTACGGCGTCAGCATGCTGCGCTTCGGGACGTTTCCGTTCTTCCTCGGCGAGCCGCTCACCGTGTACCTGCAGGGCGCCTCACGGATCGCGGGCTACACGAAGCTCACGGCCACCCTCCGGTGCGTGGAGGAGGTGACCGAGCGGAAGACGAGCACCGACTCGAACGGCCGCACCACGACCACGCAGACGACGGTGGGCTACATCGTCTGGGAGGAGACCCGCGCGTTCGCGCCCGGCGAGGTGAAGCTTCCGGAGGCCGGCAAGGCCCGCCTGTTCCAGCTCTGGCGCCCGAAGGACGAGCTGTCGGAGTGGCGCCTGGAGTTCGACCTCCCGCAGGGAGACGGGGCCCGCCCGTCGCAGCTCCTGAACGACGACAACAAGTTCGTGTGGCAGCTCGTGATCTCGGCGGAGACCCCGGGCCTCGACTACGACGCGACGTTCCTCCTCCCGGTCTACGCCCGCTGAGACCGGCGCGGGATCCGGGCGGTCCGGTGCGTTCGTAGAATGCGGCGTTCGCCGGGTGGCGAACACGACGAACCACATGCAGCAACCTGCGATACCGCCCGAGGTGGCAGAGGCTCTCCACGAGCTTCAGCTGTACTTCGCCGACACCATGCCCCCGCTCATGGCCGTGGACGCCGTGGAGACGCTGATGTCCCAGCCGCCCGCGCTCACGGGCGATGTCATCAACGGGTGGGCGGCGGGGCAGTACCAGGGGCGCGGCGCGTCGGTGCCGTTCTCGGATCTCCTCTTCCACGCGGTGAAGAAGATCCACCTCCTCGGGGAGTACAAGCTGGTCGAGGCCGCGCGCATCGAGCGCTTCATCGCGTCGCTCGCGCCCATCGTCGAGCAGCTCTGCCCTCCGGGAGACCGGGACTTCTTTCGCACGAACCTCTCGCGCATCGGCCTCAGCCCCACGCTCCTCACGTCGCACACGGCGCCCATCTACCGGCAGGCGGGCTCCGAATCGCCGCTCGCCGTGCCGCCGCCCACACGCCTCCCGGGGGCCGTGGCCGCGACCCCGACTTTCGGTGGCCTGGGCGTGCCCGGCTCGACCGGCTCCGCGCTCGCGTCGGCAGCGGCAGCGACGGCGGCGACCGCTGCGACGGCGCGTGCGACCGAGCAGATGGTCGAGGGGCTCAGGCGATTCGAGCTGCTCCTCGCGCGCATCGCGCCGGCGGTCCCGGCATCCGCGGGCGTCAGCCCGGCGCCTCCGGCCCTCGTCTCCGAGGCCGCCTCGCACGCGAAGAACGAGGCCGAGCTCGTGTCCAGCCTCGCGAAGCTCGGCGGGCTCGGCTACGACACGGCCCCGTCGAGCGTCGTGCGGGCGCTGGGGCAGAGCCTGCCGGAGTGGGGTGTCGCGCCGCCCTCGGGCCCGGACGCCTCCTCGCCCGGCGCCCTGTCGGCCATGGGGCGCTACATCTCCATGGCCGATCCCAGCGAGGGTCTGCGCCGCTACCGCGAGATGCTCCAGACGGCCATCGAGCAGGCGAACGACGGCTCCCTCGCGCGGGCCGTGCTGATGTTCGAGCTGGCCGACCGGCTCGTCGCCGAGAGAAAGGTCGACAAGAGCGCCGCCGACCCGCTCCGCTCGTCCATGGGCGCGGCGCTCGACGTCGACCGGCTCCGCGCCGCGGGGGAGAAGCCCGAGAAACGCATCCTCGTGCGTTCGATCCTGGCGTTCTTTCCGGCGACCTCGGTGCGCGGCCTCCTGGAGGCCCTGAAGACCGAGGAGCGCCGCGACGGCCGCCGCAACCTCCTCGCGCTCCTCGACGTCCACGGCCTGCCCGCGCGCGAAGCCGCGCTCTCCGACCTCGCCAAGGCCGTGGAGGATCCTCACGGCGCGCCCGACTGGTACTACCTGCGCAACCTCTTGAACGTGCTGCGGCGGGTTCCCCGCCCCGAGGGCGCCTCACCGGAAGGCGAGCTGGGATTCCTGGATCTCCTCGCGGGCAAGGTGCAGCCCGCCGCCCTCGCGAAGGAGGCGCTGTTCAACATCGGGCAGATCAAGCACCCGAAGGCCGAGACGCTCCTCGTGGACAAGCTGAAACGGCTCGAGACGCTGCGCATCGGTGAGGAGGCCTCGCAGTACAGCCACGAGGAGCTGGACCAGCTCCTCGACCGCGCGACGAGCGGCCTCGTCCGCATCGGCACACCCTCGGCGATCCGCGCCATCGTGGAGCACGCCCTGAAGCGCGACGCGCGGCTCGGGGACACCATGCCGCGCCTCGCGCAGCTCTCGACCCTCGACCTCACGGTCGATCCCCCGTCCCTCGAGACGCTCCTGCGGGCGCTCGAGAAGGAGATCCCCCGCAAGGTCTTCGGCCTGATGGTGAAGGAGGAGAGCCCGCGGCTCGTGCAGTACGTGGCGGCTCTCTCGGGCACGCCGGCGCCCTCGGTGAGGGAGCTGCTGGGAGACCTCTCCCGGAAGTTCCCCGAGAGGGAGCTCGGCCGCGCGGCGACGAAAGCCCTCTCGGCCCTCGTCGCGCTCGAGGCCTCCCGCAAGGAGAAAGAGCCCACGACGCTCGGCATGACGGGGGATCTCGAGGTCTTCGGGCTTCCCATGCTCACGCAGACGCTGGCGCAGAGCGAATCCACGGGAACGCTCCTCCTGAAGCCGAAGGACGGTGGCCCGCCCGCGAAGCTCACTCTCGAGGCCGGCCGGGTGCGCCACGCCGCGCACGGCACGCTGAAGGGGGCGGAGGCCGTGTACCAGCTCCTCGAGCGGCCGCTCGAGGGCTCGTTCCAGTTCGTGAGGAAGCCGGCCGTGAGGAGCGCCGACGACGCGTTCCAGCCGGCCTCGGACATCATCCCCCTGCTCTTCGAGGGGATGCGCCGCTACGACGAGCTGAGGCGGTCTTGCGAGCTCGTGGGCGACCTCGTGAGGCTTTCGCCCACCGGGAAGAAGCCGTCGCTCCCCTCCCACGAGAACGACGGCAACCTCGTCCGCACGGTGTGGGCGGGAGCCGCGGCGGGAGCGACGGCCTTGCAGCTCGAGCGGGCGTCGAGCGTCGACGCGTACCGCATCCGGCGCCTTCTGGCCCACTGGGTCGAAGAGGGCTCGATGGAAGCCCGCCCTACCTGAGCGTCTCCTCGATCTTCGCGGTCAGCTCCTTGGACATCGGCTCCGTCGCCGAGCCGTAGCGGGCGACGACCTTGCCGTTCTTGTCGAGCAGGAACTTGCCGAAGTTCCACTTGATGTCGCCTTCCATCCCGGGCCGCGACGTGAGCCACGCGAACAGCGGATCGATGCCCGCGCCCTTCACGCTGACCTTCTCGAAGAGGTCGAACGTGGTCTTGTACTTCGTGGTGCAGAACCCCTTGATCTCGCTGTTCGTGCCGGGCTCCTGAGCGCCGAAGTCGTTCGCCGGGAACGCCAGCACCGCGAGGCCCTGGCCCCTGTACTTCTGGTGGAGCTCCTCGAGCCCCGCGTACTGCGGCGTGTAGCCGCACTTGGACGCGGTGTTCACGATGAGAAGGGCCTTGCCCTTGTAGGCGGCGAGGCTCTTCTCCTCGCCATCGATGGTCTTGACCTTGAACGCATGCGCGGAATCGACGGACACCTTCGTCTCCTTGGTGTTGGTTGCGGGGGTGACGGCTTGCGCGGCGAATGCGGCGAGTGCCGTGACGCCGAGGACGGTCAGACAGAGAACGGGTTTCATTGAGTACGCTCCTCGCTCAACCTTACGTCCTTTTCCCCCATCCGGATGACACGGGGCCCGGAGCGGCCCCTACTCCTGCCGAAGGGCCACGGCGGGGCTCACCCGGGTGGCACGCAGCGCGGCCACGGTGCCGGCGCCGAGAGCGGCGATCGAGAGCGTCGCGCTGGCCAGCGCCAGCACGACGACGTCGTGCGAGGAGACGCCGTAGAGCTGCGACTCGACGAGCTTCCCCGCCGCGAGCGAGAGCGGCAGCCCCACGAGGATGCCGAGGCCCGCCATGCCGCCGGCGTCCCGCAGCACGAGGCGGAGGACGCTGATGCGGGTCTCGCCGAGCGCGAGCCGGATTCCGAACTCGCGCGTCCGGCGGGCCACGAGGAACGCCACGACGCCGTAGAGGCCGATGGCCGCCAGCAGCGTCGCGAGGACGCCGAAGCCCGAGCACAGGAACGCCACGACGCGCTCGGCGGTGAGCGAGCCCTCCACCTGGACCCGCATCGTGCGCACCTCGAAGATGGGGAGATCGCTGGCGACGCCACGCGCCGCCTCGCGGATGGCCGGGAGGAGAGCCTTCGCGTCCTTCGCCGTGCGCACGTAGATCGTCGCCTGGTCGAGCTCCTTCTGCTGGAGGAGCGGAAGGTAGATGAACGGCCGCGCCGGCTCGCGGAGCCCCATGTACTTGAGGTCGCGGGCGACCCCCACGATCTGGATCAGCTCCTTGTCGGGATCCTCCTTGCGCCCGAAGTGCAGCGTGCGGCCCAGCGGGTGGGCCCCGTCGCAGTACATCTTCACGAACGCCTCGTTCACGACGGCGACCTTGGGGGCCTCGAAGGAGTCGGACGCGGTGAAGCCGCGGCCGAGGAGGAGCGGAATCCCGAGGGTCTCGAAGAACTCCGGCGCGATGGCGTTGACCGAGGGGTTCCGGTCTTCCCCCTTGCGGGCCTCGTGACCCACGACGGTCGTGGTCGAGCGCCAGTCGTTCCCCGAGAGGAGCGCGATGCCCGCGGCGCTCGTGGAGACGACGCCCGGAACCGTCGACACGGCCTCCCGCACGCGCCCGAGGATCGCGGCCGTCTCCGCGCGGCCGTGTCCGTTGAGAGAGGGGTCGATCGCGAAGCTCGCGACGTCGGCCGTGCGGAAGCCCGGGTCCATCGTGGCGAGGGAGGAAAGGCTCCTCGCGAAGAGTCCGGCGCCCACGAGGAGAAGGAGCGACAGGGCCACCTGCGCGACCACGAGGGCCCGGCGCGCGCGGACGGCCCCGCGAGAGAGGGAGACGCTGCCCGCGCCCTCGCGGAGCGGCTCGATCAGGGAAGAGTCCGACGCTTGAAGCGCGGGGAAGAGGCCGAAGGCCAGAGCCGTGAACGCCGACACCCCGAACGCCACGAGCGCGACCCGGAGGTCGGGGCGGGTCGCGAGGTTCGCGAGGCTGCTCCCCTCGGGAAAGATCCTCACGATCGCGTCGCCCAGGAGCGACGCGACGAGGAGGCCGAGCGCTCCGCCCGAAAGCGCGAGGACGAGGCTCTCGACCAGCAATGGCTCCACGATCTGGCGGCGCGAGGCGCCCATCGCGAGCCGCACGGCCATGTCCCGCTGGCGGGTCGCGGCCCTCGCGAGGAGGAGGTTCGCGACGTTGGCGCAGGCGATGAGGAGCACGAGCGCGACGAGGCCCATGAGCACGAGGAGCGGCGTCTTCATGCGGTTGCGGAGCTCCGAGCGGCCGAGGGCGCCCGGCGCGACGAGGAGCACCTTCTTCACGAACTTCGCCCGGAACTCGGCGTCGGCGTCGGCCCAGAGAGCGACGTCGCGCTCGTGGATCTGCTTGTAGAGGACGTTCAGCGCGGCGGTGGCCTTCTCGAGGGGAACGCCCGGCGCGAGGCGGCCCATCATGGAGACCCAGCGCGTCTTGCGGTCCTCGAGCTGGTCCCACGTGGGCGTGGCCCAGGCCTTCATGGTGAGCGGGAGGTAGATGTCGGGGAGCACGCCCGTCTCGAGCCCCGTGAAGCCGCGGGGCGCGACTCCGAGGATCGTGAAGGGGTGGCCGTTCACGAGGATGGGCTTCGCGAGCGCCTGCTCGTTCCCTCCGAAGCGGCGGACGAAGTAGCCGTGCGAGATCACGGCCACGGGGTGGGCAAGCGGGGTGACGTCGTCCTCGGGACCGTAGAAGCGGCCCCAGTGGGGCGTGAGCCCCAGCGTCTGCCAGGCGTTGCCCGAGAGGAGATCCCCGTCCACGCGCTCGGGCGAGGAGCCCACGGTCACGTTCACGGTGACCGGCAGCCGGCCGACGAGACCGGCGAGGACGCCGTTCGAGCCCTGCGCGAGGTCGCGGTACACGGGGTAGGAGAACGTCGCGTCGTTGTGGGTCCAGCCGATGAACGTGCCCTTGTCGTCGAACGTCACCAGCTCCTGAGGGTTCGGGACCGGGAGCGGGCGGAGCAGGAGCTGGTCGAGGAGCGTGAAGATGGCGGTGTTGGCCCCGATGCCGAGCGCCAGGGTGAGGATGACGGTTGCCGTGAAGCCCGGCGTCTTCGCGAGCGAGCGCAGCGTCTGGTTGAGGTTCGTGTGGAGGAAGGTCCGGCTGCTACGGCTGCTCATCGCCTGCGCCCTTGAGAACCTCGTGCCAGGGATTCGCCCGGAATTCGGGGCCCGGGTGTCCGCGTCTGGGACGCGGTGTCCCGCAGCCGGGTCACGGGGTCACTTCGTCTCGAAGCCCATGTCCTGCGCGAGGACGTAGTTGTCGTTGCGCGGCGGAAAGAGCACGCCCTCGCGCACGAGGTAGACCTCGTCGTCGATGTAGAGAGGAACCCAGCCGAGGTCGTCCATGACGATCGCCATGATCCGCTGCAGGAGCGGGCCGCGCCGGCCCATGTCGAGCACCGAGAGGCTCTCCTCGATGAGGGCGTCCAGCTGGGGGTTCGAGTACTGCCCGGAGTTGGAGGAGCCCCACCGGCCGACCTGGTCGGACGAATGGACGAAGTTGTCGAGGAGGTCGCTCGCGTCGCCGGTCGGGCAGCCGTATCGCGAAAGGAAGAACTGCGCCTTCCGCGAGGTCACGAGGTCGAAGTACTCGGCGTCGGGCAGCACCACGACCGTCGTGCGGATTCCCACGGCCGTGAGCAGGGCCCCCACCTTCGCGGCCGTCTCGGCGAGGAGGCGGCGGGCGTGCAGCGTGACGTCGATGCCGTCCGGATGACCGGCCTCGGCGAGGAGCGCGCGGGCCTTCACCGGGTCGAACCCGAGCTGCGGCAGGTCGGGGTTGAAGCCGAAGATGAACGACGGGACGATCTGGGTCGCGGGGGCTCCCGCGAGGCCGAGGTCCTTGAGGAGCGCCCTGCGGTCGATCGCGAGGCTGGCCGCGCGGCGCACGCGCACGTCGCGGAAGGGGCTCTTGCGGCGCTCGTCCGTCTCACCGTGCAGCGGGGTGAGGTCGAACCCGAGGGACTTCACGAAGATGCCGCTCTGCCGCACGGTGCGGTAGCCGGGGACGGCGTTCTCGCCCACGAGCCGGGGGCCCGTCTGCACCACGTCGGCGCGCCCGGAGCGCGCGTCCTCGAGGGCCTTCCCGGGGGTGCGGCCGAGGAGCAGCGTCACCCGCGAGGCCGCGGGTTTCTCGCCCCAGTACGCGTCGTTCCTCCTGAACGAGACGCGGGTGCCCGGCTCGAACGACTCCAGCGCGTAGGGGCCGGTGCCCACGAGGGAGCCCGCGAGGTTTCCCTTCAGCGCGTCGGCCTTCGCGATGAGCACGAAGCGGAGCTTGTTGAGGAGCACGGCCATCGGCGTCTTCGTGTGGAGCTCGAAGACGTGGTCGTCGAGCGCCTTCACGCGATCGATGTTCACGACGTAGCCCGAGGCCCCGAGGTTCGGGTCGGCGAGCAGCCGCTGGAACGTCGCCTCGACGTCGCGCGCCGTGAGGGGCGTGCCGTCGTGGAACACGGCCTCCCGCCTCAGGTGGAAGACCCAGGTGTGCGCATCGGGGTTTTCCCAGCGCACGGCCAGGGCGGGCCGCATCGTCATCTCGCGGTCGGCGGCGACGAGGGCCTCGTACGAATGCTGCAGCACCGAGTAGCTCGCGAGCCGGTTGTGGAGGTGGGGGTCGAGGGAGGTCAGCTCGAAGGACACCGAAACCGTGAGCTCCCGCGCCTTTCCCGACGGTCTCCCTCCGCCCCGGCAGGAGACGAGGCCGAGCAGGAGACCCGCGACGAGAGGGGCGACCGTGCGCGTGCGCCGCATGAAACTGTCCGTTGAGCCTACTCCTGCCGGGGCCCGATGCGGATCTCCTTGAACGGACCCCGCTCCGAGGCGGAGAGAAAGCCGGGAAACGCGGAGGGGGCGAGCGGCAGGGCGGAGTCGAGGAGAACGACCCCGGCGCCCGAACGTCCGAAGAGCCCGTAGAAGGCGTCCTCGAGCCCCGTGGGGCGCGGACCGCTCAGCTCGACGACAGCAGCCCGATCCCCCAGGCCGTGGGTCAGGTAGCGGACGACGCTCGCGTCCTTGGCGACCACGCAGAGGACCTTCGCGCCCTCTCCGGCGAGAGAGCGCGCGCGGTTTCCCATCGGCGTCGCGGCGGGGCTGAAGTACCGCTGTGCCTCGGCGTCCGAGGCGAACGTCGAGAAGTAGGCGTACCCGTGCGACCCGGCGACGACCGCGAAGAGCGCGAGCGCGAGGGCAAACGGCAGGCGCGCGGCGCCGATCGCGGCCAGGAGGAGGACGACCGGCAGCAGCACGAGGAGCCGCGTGAGGCTCGGCCCCGTGGCGCCGAGGAGCAGGAACCCCGTGGCGAGGGCGAACAGGGGGAAGCGAGCCGCGCCGGTTCGCAGCACGGAGACGAGACCCACGAGGGCGACGAGCGTGACGAGCGGATGCAGCGGGTGAATGCCCGCCAGCGTGAGGCTCACGGCGACGCCGTCGAAGAAATGGTGCGGCCCCGCGATCGCGTCGTAGGAATCGAGCGTCCCGAACGGCAGGAAGAGGGTCGCGCCGAGGTTGCGAAGAAGGCCGCCCTGGAGCGCATAGCTGCCGCGCAGGAAGAACTCCCGCGGCGCCTCGATGGCGTACAGGAGATTCGGGAGCGAGACCACGAACGCGGCTGCGGCCGTCGTTGCCGCGGACCGCAGAGCGCTTCTTCTGTCGCGCGACGTCCACAGCTCGAAGGCCACCCAGAGGACCCACGCGAGGGGCACGACCCGGAACGCCGTGTAGGCGTAGATCCCGAGACCCAGCACGGCTCCCGCGGCGAGCGCGTCGCGCCGCGACTCGCGGGATCCCAGCAGGAAGTACGTGAAGGCGAGGAGAAAGAGCGGCGCGGCGATCGCGCGGAGTCCGGCCCGCGCGTAGTGGAACAGCCAGACGCTCGTGGCTCCCGCGAGGAGCGGCAGATGGACGGGGATCGCCCGGTCGACCCGGCGAGCCACGGCCACGAGGAGCGCGACGCAGAGGAGGCCGCAGAGGCCGGACAGCGCCTGCAGGGCCAGGGTCGTGGGCGAGAGCACGGCCACCGAGAGCGCCTCGAGGTAGAGGTACAGCGTTTCCGCGGAGTTTCCGATCACGGTCGTGATCGGCTCGAAGCGCCCGCTCGCGAGGAGCGCCAATCCCCGGAGGGCTTCCTCGGCGACGTCGTTGTTGAGCCCCGAAGGGACGGTCTCGCGCCGCAACGCGAGCGCCCCCGCATAGAGGATCAGCCCGGTCCCGACGACGAGCGCTGTGCGCTTCTCTTTCGTCTTCTCCTTCGCCACGAGGCAGCGATGTTAGGTTCGTTCAGCCCTGCGGGCCCCGAAACGCCTCCGGCGCCTCGATTTCTCACGGAACCCAGGCGTAACCCACCTTCGCGAAGAGCGTGCGGCTCTCGCGCGTCAGGTCGACGTGCTCGTCGCCCCGGGAGGAATCGGAGTAGCCGAGGAAGACCACCGTCTGCGGGTTGAGCTTGTAGCTCGCGAGGAGCTGGGTGAACGCGCGTTTCGTGCGGGCGTCGACCGCCTCCGCGTAGAAAGCCGGGTTCCTCTCGATGTCCGTGAGCTGCAGGGTGGCGCGCACGAGGAACCGCGTGTCGAAGCACCACGTGACGCCGAGCTGCGTGAGGTTCGCGGTGAAGAGCCGGCCCCGCGGAACGTCCAGCCGGCTCAGCGTGTGGTCGACCTGGAGCTTCAGATGCTTCCCGGGCGTGAACGTGACGATGGGGCGCAGGAAAAGGCGCGTGCCGAGCTGGGTGTTGGCGAAGTCGATCTGGTCGCCGAACGCCGAGTCCATCTCGAGCGACACCATCGCCAGGGGCTTCATCTCGAGGTACGCCCATCCGAAGTTCTCGCGAAACGTCACGCCGTTGTAGGAACGCTCCCGCGTGCCGCCGCCGATGCCGAGGTACGACTGGAGCGGGCCGTTGCCCTCCACGAAGCCTTCCCACTCCTCTTCGAGCTTGCGGCCGCCCGCTTCTTCATCGGTGCGGTCCCAGTCGCCGCCCACGCTGATGCGGGTGAAGAAGCCGCCCGCCTTCTTCGGCCGCCAGGTGTAGGAGCCGCCCACGACGGGTTGCCGGTAGTTCACCTGGGGGACGAAGCCCGAGTCCGCGCGGAACCGGTTGCCGATGTCGGTGTAGCTCGCCCGCAGCGTGAACGTGCGGGTCTGGTGGCGGTAGGAAAAGGAGAACGCCCGATCGCCGAACTGGCCCTGGGGCTGCCCGAACTCCGTGGCCGTCGCCTCCGGGTACTTCGTGGAGGAGCCCAGGACCTGCACGGAGACGGAGTCCTTCGGCGTGAGGCGCACGTAGGCGTCGGCGCCGTAGACGCTGTTGGCGTAGCCGGGGCCCTCGCGGCCCGTGTAGAGGACGCCGACGTTCGAGGCCTCGCCGAGGTCGTAGCGGTAGCGGAACGCGGTGTCGAGGCTCTTCCCCTCGACCGTCGTCAGCTCGGAGCCCTCGCTGCCGGGGACGATGAGGTTCGTGCGGGCATCCCGCGTGATGTAGAGGCCCAGCGCGCTCCGGCCCTGCTTGCCCGTGACCTTGGCGCCCCAGTCGGGGTCGGCGATCGTCCGCGTGTAGACGGCCTGGATGGGCGTCGAGAACGTGTCGGCCCCTTCCAGGAAGAACGGCCTCTTCTCGGGGAAGAACAGCGCGAACTGGGTGTTGATGTCGAGCTGGGCAGAGTCGGCCTCGATCTGCGAGAAGTCGGGGTTGAGCGCGCCGTTGAGCGTCAGGTTCGGCGTGATGCCCCACTTGGCCGAGAGGCCGGGATCGAAGTCCCATTTCCCGGGCTCCAGCCCTCCGCCGGGCCCGAGCTCGTCGGTGCGGTGCACGGTGACCGTGGGCGAGACCTCGATGTTGCGGCCCGGGTCGATTCGGTCGAAGCCCGTCATCTTGGAGAACTGGCAGACGTAGCAGTTGCGGTTCCGGCTCTGGGGCTGCGTGCGGAAGAGGTAGCGGCTGTTTCGCGGGTAGATGCGCAGCACGTCCACGCCCCAGGTTTGCGGGGTCTCGCTGCGGCGAAAGCGCAGCGAGGAGAACGGGATCGCCAGCTCCACGACGTAGCCGTCCGCGACGATGCGGCCCGCGGAGGTCCAGAGCGTGTCCCAGCTGTCGTCCTCGTTGCCGCCCTGGGTGTCGTCCTGGACGAGGTCCATCTGGACGCCGAGCGGGTTCACGAAGAACTCGAAGCCCCGCCGCTCGTCGTTGTAGGTGTCGAGGACGATCCCCACGAAATCGTTCGCGTAGGCCCGGTCGCGATCGGTGTACTGCGCGCGGATGAGCTTCGGGTCGGGGTCGTACGCGTGGATGCCCACGTAGAGAGCCTTGGCGTCGTGCGTGATGAAGGCCTCGGTCCTGACGAGCGCCGGCGTGTTCTCGCCCGGGTTCACCTCGAAGGGAAGGAGCACGGGCGTGACGCCCTTCCAGGCCTCGTCGTCCAGCACGCCGTCGACCTTGACGGGGACCGTCGCGCGCGGCACGGAGAAACGCTGCGGGCCGGGGAGGGTTTCGGAACGAAGGGGGACGGAGCCGAGGAGAGCCGCGACGAGAGCCAATGCGGCCGGAAGGCGAACGTTCATCTGCCCCGTACTACGCAGCGCGAGTCGTTTCGTTTCGCGCCTTCCGTACACTCCCCGGCATGCTGATCCGGATCGAGCGGAATCTTCGCGAGCTGTCGCTGTGGGCCGTGGGAGACGAGGTGCGCGAAGCCGTCGGCGGGGCGCCGCCGAAGGGCGCCCGAGGTGTGAGGGTCCATACCGTGAAGGATCCGAGGCTCGTGCTCGACACGGCCGCACTCCTCGCGCTTCCCTCGGTGCGGCGCGACCTCGTGATGCGGCTCCTGGATTTTCCCGTGCGCGAGACGGAGTTCGACGGCGTGTCGGTGACGTGGCCCAAGCACCGCTTCCCGGGCGTGTGGTCTCCCACGATCGACACGCTGCTCCTCGCCAGGGCGCTGCGTCCGCTGCTCCGCGCGAGGCCTCCCCGCACGTTCCTCGAGATCGGCTGCGGCAGCGGGTTCCTCTCGAAGTACGTCCTCAGCAAGTGCCGGGACGCGGGCTCGCCCGTGGCCGAGGCGCGCCTCATGGACATCAACCCCGACGCGCTCCTCTCGGGCATGGAGGCGCTCGCGCCCGTCCAGGGGGACACGCTCGTGTCCTATTCCCTGAACCGCGCGGGGCGGCGCATCCCCGAGAGCGGGCCCTACGATCTCGTGGTGTGCAACCCGCCGTACGTGCCGCGCCCGCACGCCGAGGTGAACAACCCGTTCGAGGGGCTCTTCCTCTACGGCGAGATCGTGCGGATGGCTCCGAGGCTCCTCGCGCACGGCTCGCGCCTCGTTCTCATGCTGTCTTCCACCTCGGAAGCCGAGGTACGGCCCGCGCTCGCACGCGTCTTCGCGCTGCGCGATCTCGCGAGCCTCGAGGTGCCGCTCAAGATCCCGGTCATCACGGCCCGCCTCTCGAAGGAGAGCCGGCGGTGGATGGACTATCTCGAGAAGGGCGGGCGGCTCCTCGAGGACCCCACCGAGAAGAGCGGCTACCGCTGGTGGCAGCGGCTCACGGTCGTGGAAGCCCGGCTCCCGGCTACCCTCGGCTCGGCGGGAACTGCGCGAGGATCTTCGTCACCGTCTCGTCGAGCTGCCCGGCCCGTTCGCCTGGCTCGATGATCACGCGGCCCCAGCCGCGCCACGCGAGGTCGCGCGTCTCCGTGTCCACGACGTCGATCACGACATTCGCCTCGTTGAGCTTCGTCACCGTCGTGTAGCCCGAGCGCCACCGGCCGTAGCGCCCGTACGCGTAGCCCCAGTGATCGACCTCGATGCGCTCTTTCGTCGTCACGTGGGCGGCGACGCGGAAGTCGGGCTTGCCGCCCAGCTTCTCGACGAAGCCCTTGGCCGTGAGCTCGCGTCTCACGGCGTCCTCGATGCGTTTCATGGTGATGGGGCCGGCGCTCCGGCCGCGGTCGCGGTCGCGGTCGCGATCCCGGTCCCGCGAGGGGCGCTCCATGATGGAGAACGACTTCATCGCGCGGAAGTTCACGCCGGGGTCGTAGTCGGCGTCGACGACGATGCCCGAGCATCCGATCGTGCCGGCGAGCGTGGCCAGGAGGAGAAAGGAAAGCGCTCCACGTTTCATCGGAGACCTCCAGAGGGAAGGACGCGCGGCCCGGGCGGGGAGGTTACCCGCCGCCTGCGCGCCGCTGCGGCAGAATGCCTGCGTCTTCGAACGGCCGTTTCTCCGCCGGGGATCGCGGGATCGAGAGACCCCGGGGAACGAATGCAGAGGTGCCCATGTCCGACTTGACGGTCCAGAGTCTGGCCGATCTCCTGCTGCGCCTTCCCGACGAGCCGCTCGGGGCGGGCGCCGTGCCGAGCGCCCCGTTCGAGGCCGCGCTCGAGAAGACCGCGGTGCTCCTGGAACGCTCTCCGGGGCTCACGCTCACGGCCTCGCCTTCGATCTCGATATCGGTTTTCAATGCGCCGGAGGACCGCGACCCCGACGGCCTCGTCGAGAGCGCCGAAGGCAGGGCCACGCTCCGCTACGCGCTGACCGGGCGCCTGCGCGGCCGCTCGGGGAAGTCCCTCGCGAGCGCCGGTTTCGCGCTTTCGGGCGAAGGTGTCGTGCGGCTCCTCCACGACGTCTCGCACGACGGAAAGGAGCGCCTCAGGGCGGCCGTGGCGAAGGACCTCGCGAAGGGGCCGCGCCTCGCGCTGCTGCCGGGCCACGTGACGTCCCTCGCTCCCGGCGAGCGCGTCGCGCTCGTTTCCGACGGCGCGCTCCAGGCCGAGGTCACGCTCTCCTGGGCGAGCCTCCTCGCGACGGAGCTGCCCGCGCTCGCGGCCTCTTTCGGCGTCCTCGGTCCGCTCCTGGTCAAGGTCGAGGCCGGCGCGAAGCTCAGGGCACGCGTGAGGGCTCAGGAGGCTCTCCTCGTGGCGTTCGCGGGCCGGGAGGACGGCGAGGCCGGCGTCAGGGCGACGGTGCGGCTGACCGAACGGCGGGACGCGAAGACCGACGCCGGCGTCGAGGTGCAGATCGATCCCGACGCCGAGGACCTGAAGGCGCTGGCGAGCCTCGTGGGCGAGGCCTTCCTGGGGCGGCCCCTCGCGCTCGCGCGGGAGGTGCTCGACCGGGCCCGCGGCCGGAGCCTCGACGACGAAACCCGCGAGGTGCTCGCGGACCTCCTGGCCCGGCTCGGCGGAGACGACGTCCTCGAAGGGCTCGCCGCGCTCGACGGCAAGCTCGAGGAGCTGCGGAAGGGTCTCTCGGCCGCCGTGGAGAAGGCCGCGAAGGCGCGCATCGGCCTCGCGTTCGCCTGGGAGCTGCGGCGCCTCCGCGAGACGGACGTGGTGCTCGAGGCGACGCTCTCGGACGAGGAGCTGGGCCGCTTCCACGGGGACCTCGTGCGCGGAAAGCTGGACGGCCTGCTCCGGGCGGCGCTCGCGGAAGGGATCCCGGGCCCCCGCGTCACCCGGTGGCTGTCGACGAAGGCCGATACGACCGATACGAAGAGGGCGGTCTCGCTGAGCCTCGCTCCCTGGTTCGTGGCGCTCGGGACCGACACCGAGCGCGTGAGGTCCGTCGATCGGGCGGATCTCGCCGGGCGGAGGCGGGTCGCGTTCGAGGCCAGCCGGCGCTACGACGGGACTTTCGGCGGGGACCGCGCGAGCTGGGCCGTGCATCTCGCCGGCAGCTCCCGGAGCTTCCAGACGGACCCGCGTCTCGTGGACGCCGCGCTCTCTCTCTCGCTCGTGTGGGTCGCCGTCAGGGACAGCCCCTCGGGCGAGGAGACCCGGCTCGACCTCGACACCGCCATCCTCTGGGGCGCGCTGACGCCACAGAGCGCCGAGGAGCGCTCCCGGGCCGAGGACCGGACGGCTCCCGACCACAGAACGCTGCGGGTGGAGGTGCGCTTCGACGACCGCGCTCTCCGGGCCACGCTCCGAGGCCTGCGGGAGGAGCCCTCGGAGGAAGACGCCGGTGCTCTCGCCGCCGCGATGCCGTGGCTGGCCGCGAGCCCCTTCCGCCGGCACGTGGCGCTCCGGCGCACGGCCTACGCGCCGCTCTGGGGCTACCTGCTCAAGCATCCCCGCACCAGGCCGCAGGACCTGGCCCGCCTGGCGGCGTCCTACTTCCGCGAGAAGACCGACGCGCCCGAGCTGGCCCACGTGGAAGCGCTGTGGAAGGCCTCCCGGCCCTTCACGTTCGCCGGGCTCGCCGAGCTGAACGCAGACACGGCCGCCGCGCTCGCCTCGGCGCGCCGGGGGCTCGCGCGACTGGCTTTGGCCTGCGAGTCGAACGAGTCCTGGGACGGCGTGCTGCCCGAGGTGTGGGAGCTCCTCGAGAGGTTCTGCCGCCAGTCGCACCACGTGCGGGCCCTCGGCGCGCTCCTCCTCTCCCGCGCGCAGACGGCCGCGGTGAGGAAGGGCATCCTGCGCACCGCGACGTTCGAGCCGGGGGAGGGCGCGGCCCTCGTGGCGACGCGGTAGTCTCCCTCATGCCGTTCACCTTCAACGGATTCGGAAGCCGGTACGCCGGCAGGAAGAACGTCACGGCGCGGGCGGGCGTCTGTCCACAGTGCGGCCGCAAGACGACGCTTCAGTCCTACGACACGCGCGAGTTCGTCTGTGTCCTCTTCGTGCCCCTCGTCCCGCTGACGCGGTACCGCATTCTCGACGACTGTACCTCCTGCCGGCGCCATCACCGCGTGAAGCTCGCGGTCTTCGAGGAGCGGCTGAGCCGCGAGGCCGGGCCGCTGCGGGCCCGCGCGCGTGCCCGATCCACCGATCCGGCGGCCCACGCGGCGCTCGCCGCGAAGCTTCTCGAGCTGAGCCTCGCGGCCGAGGCGGAAGCGGCGGTCCACGAGGGGCTCCGGAGCGTTCCGGGAGACGGCCTCCTGAGCCGCTGGGCGGGCGAGCTCGCCATGGAGCGCGGGGACTTCGCCGGGGCGGTTCCCCACCTGCGGGTCGCCGCGGGCTCTCTGAAGGGCGACGCGCGCGCGCACCGGGCGCTCGGGCACGCTCTGCTCGTCTCGAAGCAGCCCTCCGAGGCGACCGCGGCGCTGGAGGCGGCCCTCAGGATCGATCCCAACGATGTCGCCGCGCTGGACCTCGTCGCGGACGCGCATCGGGATTCCGGCAATCACTCGGCCGCTCTGTACGCCCTCGACGCGCTCACCGCCATCGCGCCGGCCCTCGCGACCGATCCCGGGATCCTGCGCCGCAAGAAGGCCTGCAAGGAGCATCTCGGGTTTCCGGTCACCGAGGACGAGCGCAAGGCCACGAGCCTCGCGGGGGGCGCGCGAGCGTGGCTCGCGAGGGAGACCGGCGGTTTCGGCCTCCGGCCCGTGCTCGTGGTCCTCGGCGTGGTCGCGGCCGGCGCGGTCGCGTTCCTGGGCGTCGCGGCCTGGAACCGCAGTCACATCACCGTGTACTTCGACAACGCGCTTGCGAAGGAAGTGACCGTGACCGCGGGCTCTCACAAGGTGGTCCTGCCTCCGGGCGAGAGGCGGATGAAGGAGCTGTCGCCCGGAACGTACACGTTCGTGGCGCGGGCCAACGGAAAGGAGCTCGAGCGGTTCGAAGGGGTCCTCGTGGCTCCGCCGCTCTCCCAGGCTTTCGACAAGCCTCCGTTCTACGTCTACGACGTGATGGAGGCCCGCATCTACGACCGCTACGCCGTGGTCTACCAGGCCAAGGACGCGCCGCCCCGGGACCCACCCAAGGCCGAGACCATCGCGTTTCGTCGCTTCTTCTCGCAGGCGGGCGTGGATTACGCGTTTCGGGAGGCTCCCGACGAGCTGAACATCGGCAAGGCCCGCGAGGCCACGCGGATCGTCTTCGACGCCAGCGAGAAGACCTTCAACACGGTGGCCGCGCGGCTCTGGGACGAGGGCAAGCCGAAGGAGTCGGAGAAGGCGGTCCACAAGGCCCTCGAGCTGGATCGCTGTGACGCGCAGGCCTGGCGAAACCTCCTGCAGATCCTGGAGCTCGGCGAGCGCGAGGGCGAGGCGCCCGCCGTCGCGAAACGCTGGATCGAGACCTGCCCGAAGAGCGCGCTCGAGGCCCACTCGGCCTACCAGGACGCCCGGGTCTCGAACGACGAGGGGGCCCAGGTCGTGGCCGAGTACGCCGAGCTCGCCCGGAAAGAGCCCGGCAGCGCGCGGAATCACTATCTCTACGCCCGGGTGCTCCAGGATGCCGAGGCCGCGCTCCTCGAAGACCTCGAGGCGCTGCGGCTGGACCCCGGTTTTCTGCTGGCGCACGTCGCGGCGGGGAACGAGCTCTTGCGGATGGCGCGGCCGGCAGAGGCCTACGAGCACCTCAAGGCCGGCATCCCGGCCGACTGGTCTCAGGTTTGGGCGCTCACGCGGGGCGCCATCGCGGCCGGCAAGGCCGCCGAGGCTCTCACCGTCCTCGAGCCTGCCGCAAAACGCGAGGACGCCTCGATCGATCGGGCGCGTTTCGATCTGAGCCTCGTGGCCGGGGATTTCCAGACGGCGCGGATGCTCCTCGGAAAGCTGGAAAAGTCCGTCAAGGAGGAGACCGCGGAGCTCCGCTCCCGGCGGATCGATCTCTTCCTCGCGGAGGGGAAGGCGGCGGAAGCCGACGCGCTTCTCGAGGCCACGCCCGCGCTGCCGAGGTTCGGGTTCTTCGTGCGGAGCACCCGGTTCCAGCGGCATCTCGAGGAGGGCCGCTTCGCCGAGGCGGCCGATTCGCTGACGCCCAAGGAGGGAGAGGCCCCGCTCCACACGACGTACCGGATGCACGCCGCGGCCGCGCGCCTCGTGGCCGGACAAAAAACCCAGGCCGCGGCGGAGCTGTCGAAGCTCCTCCTCGCCTCCGAGGAGGACGACGAGGAGGCGTATCTCTCGGAGGGTGATCGCGCGCTCGTCGAAGCGCTGCTCGGAAGGAAGAGTCCGGAGGCCGCCCTCCTCGTCTCCAAGGCCGAGGACCCGGGGTTCCTGCCGCACGCGCACTGTCTTCTCGGGATGCGCGCTCTGGCCTCGGGCGATCGCGCGGCGGCCCGGACGAGCTTCGCGGAGGCCGTGCGGCTCAGCGGAGGCATCGGCTTCCCCGGAGGCTTCGCGCGCCGGAGGGTCGAGAGCCTCTGATGGAAGAGGTCGACGCCGTCGTCATCGGCGCGGGGGTGGTGGGCCTTGCGGTCGCCCGGGCCCTCGCGCTGGCCGGGCGGGAGGTGGTCGTCCTCGAGAGCGAGAGCGTGCCCGGCATGGGCTCGAGCTCCCGGAACAGCGAGGTCATCCACGCCGGCATCTACTACGCGCCCGGCTCGCTGAAGGCGCGACTGTGCGTGGCTGGCCGGCAGGCTCTCTACCCCTACCTCGAGGAGCGCGGCATTCCGTACCGGCGCTCGGGCAAGCTCATCGTGGCGACGGACGCGGGACAGATCCCCGCCCTCGAGCGGCTGAGGGCGCAGGCCGTGGCGAACGGGGTGACCGACCTCCGGCTCCTTTCGGGGAGCGAGGCCCGGACGCTCGAGCCCCAGCTCGTCTGTGAAGCCGCGCTTGAGTCACCGTCGACGGGCATCCTCGACAGTCACGCGTTCCTGCAGTCCCTCAGGCACGAAGCCGAGGCGCATGGCGCCGTCGTGGTTCTCGAGAGCCCCGTCGTGGGGGGAAGCGCCGGGGAGGACGGCCTCGAGGTCGCGATCGGCGGCCGCGAGCCGGCCCGCTTCAAGGCCCGGTGCGTCGTGAACAGTGCCGGGCTCTTCGCGCGCGAGGTCGCGAGCCGGCTCGAGGGTTTTCCGCTCGAGCTCCTGCCGCCCTCCCGCTACTGTAAGGGCAGCTATTTCAGCCTGTCGGGCCCTTCGCCGTTCCAGCGCCTCGTCTACCCGGCGCCCGAAGCGGCGGGACTGGGCGTCCACCTGACGCTGGATCTGGCGGGCCAGGCGCGATTCGGTCCCGACGTCGAGTGGGTCGAGGCGCTCGACTACGACGTCGACCCGCGGCGGGCCGGCGCGTTCTACGCCGCGGTGCGGCGCTACTGGCCGGGCCTTCCCGACGGCGCGCTGCAGCCGGCCTACTCCGGCATCCGGCCGAAGATCCAGGGCCCCGGGGAGCCGGCCCGGGACTTCCTGATCCAGGGTCCGGCGGATCATGGCGTGCCCGGGCTCGTCCACCTCTTCGGTATCGAGTCTCCGGGGCTCACGGCCTCCCTCGCGATCGGCGACGCCGTTCGGGATCTCCTGCGATCATGAGCATCGAGCGGGAGCGGAGCAACGAGATGATCCGGCGATACGCGGGCCCGAAGGCCACACTCCTGAGCGTTCTTCTCGCGTCGGGGCTGCCCGCGCTTTCCCAGGCGGTGCCCGCCGGCAACGTCTTCAACCCCAACATCTCGGTCGTCGGGAACGGGCTGGCCGTGATGGGGCGCAACGACGTCGACGCGGAGCCCAGCATCCAGCTCCGCGAGGTGGAGCTCGGGCTGCAGGCGACGGTGGATCCCTATGCCAAGGCCGAGTTCTACCTCTCGTACGGCAGCGCGGAGAATCAGGTCGCGGTGGAGGAAGGCTTCATCACGTTCCTCTCTCTGCCGCTCGACCTCGTGGTGAAGGCGGGCAAGCTCAAGGGCGCGTTCGGAAAGCTGAACACCGAGCACCTCCACACCCGCCTGTTCGCCGACGTGCCGCTCCCGATGACGAACCTCCTCGGCAGCGACGACGGCATCGAGGACGCCGGCATCTCGGTCTCGCGCATCCTGCCCGCGCCCGCGGGCGTGTTCCTGGAAGGCACGGCACAGCTCTTCCGCGGCACGACGGAGAACCTCTTCGAGGCGCACTCGCGGAGCGACGTGCAGCCTCTCTTCCATCTCAAGGGCTACGGGGATCTCTCCGAGTCCGCCAACCTCGAGGTGGGAGGGTCGTTCACGCGGGCGAACAACCTGGAGGGGCCCGGCTACCGCACGAGCCTCACCGGCGTCGACGCGACGTTTCGCTGGAAGCCGCTCCGGCAGAGCCGCTACCGGTCTCTGCTCGTGAGGGCCGAGTGGTTTCTCTCCGAGCGCGAGACTCCGGCCGGAACCGTGCGGGCCGACGGCTACTACGCGTTCGCGGAGGTCCAGGTCGCGCGCCGCTGGTTCGCCGGCTTCCGCCACGACGAGTCGGACCACGCGGACCAGGCCTCCCTCAGAGATCGCGGCAGCTCTCTCCTCCTGACGTTCCGGCCGTCCGAGTTCTCCCAGCTCCGCGCGCAGGCCCGGAGCATCCGCTACGAACGCGAAGGCCTCGGGAAATCCACCGCGAACGAGGTTCTCCTGCAGCTCCAGTTCTCGATCGGCGCCCACGGCTCGCACGCCTTCTGACCCCGCAGAAAGACACATGAGAAACGCTCTCCGGCTCGTCCTCCCGCTCCTTCTGCCCCTTCTCCTCTCGCAGCCCGCACACGCCGCACGAAAGCTGAAGGTCGTGACCTCCCTGGCCGATCTCGCGTCCCTCGCCGAGAGCGTCGGCGGGGATCGCGTGGAGGCCACGTCGCTCGCGAAGGGCTACCAGGATCCGCACTTCGTGGAGCCGAAGCCCTCGTTCATCCTGAAGCTCCACGAGGCGGACCTTCTCGTGGTGGCGGGCCTGGAGCTCGAGATCGGCTATCTCCCGCCGCTCCTCGACCAGGCGCGCAACGAGGCCATCAGGCCGAACGGCCGGGGCTATCTGGACGCGTCCGTGGGCTGTGACGTCCTCGACAAGCCCGCGGTGCAGGTGACCCGGGCCATGGGCGACGTGCACCCCTACGGCAACCCGCACTACTGGCTCGATCCCGGAAACGGCCGGGTCATCGCGCGCGCTCTGGCCGCGCGGCTCTCTCTGCTGGACCCGGAGGGCAAGGCCACCTACGACAAGAACCTCGCGGCGTTCGAGGCCCGGCTCACCGAGGCCGAGGCCCGCTGGGCGAAGGCGATCGCGGCCTGGGCGGGGACGAAGATCGTCACCTACCACAGCTCGTGGCCCAACTTCGCCAAGTACTTCAAGCTGGACGTCGTGGGCTTTCTCGAGCCGAAGCCCGGCATCCCGCCCTCCCCCCAGCACAAGCTCGAGCTCATCAACCTCATGCTCGGGAAGAAGGTGCCGGTCATCGTCATGGAGGTCTACTTCGACCGCAAGGATCCCGATTTCATCGCCGCGAAGACCGGCGCGAAGGTCGTGGTGCTGAGCCCCTCGGTGGGCGGGGATCCCGCCGCGAAGGACTACGTCGCGCTGTTCGACCTCGCGGTCGCCACGCTCTCCAAGGCGCTCCCGGGCCGCTAGCGTGACGGTTTTCGAGATCCTGCTCCCCGCGTTCGTCGCGAGCGTCATCCTCACCGGGATCCATGCCTACCTCGGCATCCACGTGGTCGAGCGGGGCGTGATCTTCGTGGATCTGTCGCTCGCGCAGATCGCGGCCTTCGGTGGCACCGTGGGATACCTCGCGGGCCACGACCTGCATTCGCCCGCGGCGTACGCCTTCTCGCTGGGGTTCACGATGCTCGGCGCGGCGATTTTCGCGTTCACCCGCGCGCACCGGAAGACCCGCATTCCGCAGGAGGCGATCATCGGGATCGCCTACGCGGTGGCCGCCGCCGCGTCGGTGCTCGTGATGTCCAAGGCGACGCGCGAGACCGAGCACCTCAAGGAGATGCTCGTCGGCAACATCCTGTCGGTCACCTGGCCCGAGCTCGTGCGGACGGCCGCGCTCTACGCGCTCGTGGGCGCCTTCCACTACCTCTGCCGCGAGCGGTTCCTCCTGATCTCGCGCGACGAGGAAGAGGCCGGGCGGCGGGGCTGGAATGTGCGCACCTGGGATTTCCTCTTCTACGTGTCGTTCGGTTTCGTCGTGACGAGCTCGGTGGGGATCGCCGGCGTCCTCCTCGTGTTCTCGTTCCTCATCGTGCCGTCCGTGGCGTCGATGCTGTTCTCCGAGCGGATCGGCGTGCGGCTCGTGATCGGCTGGACGATGGGGGTCGTCGTCTCGGCAGCGGGCGTCCTCGTGTCGTTCTATTCGGATCTGCCGACGGGAGCGACCATCGTCGTCACGTTCGGCGTGGCGCTCCTGCTCATGGCCGGCGCGAAGAAGCTCGCCAGCCTCGGCTCGGGCTGAATCACGGAATGCGCGTCGAGTAGGCCATCAGGTACGTGCCGTCGTCGAGCCGCACGACGGCCGGGTCCTTGAGCGCCGAGCTCTCCTTCCCCGTCGAGAGGTCGAGCGACAGTCGCCGCCCCGGATCGGCCGTCCAGCTCGTTCCGTTCGGCGAGAAGGCCGAGTTGATCCCCTGGGACTGTCCCGCGGGGGGCATGGCGTCGAAGGTGTAAAAGCGATAGCCGCCGGGTACCGCGACGCCGTTCGCGAAGATCTGTCCCACGCCGTCCTTCGGGACCACGACCTCGCCGTCGTACGTGAACGTGCGGCCGTCCACGGAGGTCGCGTGATGGTTCGAGCCGGGGATCCCGCCCGTGAAGAGATGCCAGACGCTGCCCACCTTCAGTGACGAGGGATCCAGCGCGACACCCCCGGCATAGGTGAACGCGACGCCCTTGTTCGTGAAGTGGATGCCGTCCGTTCCCTCGGCGACGTAGGACCGCGCGACGGTGTTCTGTCCGGCGGTGACGTAGAGCCGGAACGTGCCGTCGGGGAGGATCTGCACGTCCGGGTCGACGGGGTCGGCGAGGCCTTCGAAGCCCGACAGGACGACCTTTTTGTACACCCACGTGCGGCCTCTGTCGCGCGAGATGGCGACGACGGGCTTGTTCTTCTCGTTCCCCACCGTCCAGCCGACGTAGTAGAGGTACACCCAGCCCCGGGCGTCCTGCACGAGCTCGGGCACGTCGGCCTGGTCGCTCACGACGATTCCGGTGCGGGTGAACGCGAGGCCGTCCGGAGAGGTGGCCGTGACCAGGCGCGACACGCCCGGGCCCTCGCGCGCATCGCCCTCGCGGCCCTGGGGCGGATCGAAATCGCTCACGAGCGCCTCGCCCGCGATCCGTTCGGCCGCCTGGTAGCTTCCGTCCCCCGTGACGTTGTCGACGGGCGTGCCGTACAGGAAGAGCGAGCCCGTGAGCACCTCGGCCACGAGCACGTCTCCCGCGCGGACGTCCGCGCCCACGAAGGCCGCGGCGGTCTCCTGGAGGAAGCCGTTCGGCGGGAGCGTCTTCGTCGTCGTGGCGCGCACGAGGCCCCGCATGTCCCTGAGAGTGAGGGAAAGGGCCGTGGCCGACTCGCCCAACGTTCGTGCCCCGATGTTGAAGCGCAGGTTTCCGGTGCCCGGCACGAGCAGCACGGCGCGTTCTCCCGAAGACAGGGCTTCGGACGGTTTCACGACCGGCACCGAGAGACCCACCGTGCCGCCCGACGCGAGAGCCAGCGAGACGCGCGCGGAGAGGACGGGCAGGTCACCCTCCGTCGCCTTCACGTCGAGGCTGCCCGTGGCGGGGGAGAGCCGGAACTCGTCGCGCAGGAGGTCCTCGATCGTCCGGACCTCTCCCGCGGCGAGGCGGAGCGTGATCTTCGGATCCGTGTCCTTCCCTTCGGCACCGGCGGGGTGGAACGTCAGCTCGACGGCGCTCGCGGCCTCGCTGCCGTTGTAGAGCGTGAGCGTGCTGCGCCAGGTGCCTCCGCCGAGGCCGGGCGCGCTCGCGACGGTGGGCACGATGCGGTCGGGCACGATGCGGTCGGGCACGATGCGGTCGGGGGTGGCCGCGAGGCCGTTCGCGGCGAGGAGGAAGACGAACGGGCGGAGCCAGGACGACGGCGAGATCAGCTTCATACAACCTCCGTTGTGACGAAACCTCCATGACGTTCGCGGTCCGGTCCTTACACGAGTGTAAGAACCCGTGCGGAAGCGCCATGAAGGCAATAGACAAGGGACTTCGAGGAGGAACGATGCCCACGCTCCGCTCTCTGTGCGTCCTGCTCTTCTGGGCCGCGACAGCGCGCGGCGTCGAGACGCTCTCGTACATTCCGGCTGCTGCGCACGCGGAGGGTGCCGCGGGCTCGCTCTGGACCACCGAGGTCGCGCTCTTCAATCCGTCGCGGACCGGGGAGCGGCAGATCGGAATCCTCTTCCTGCCCCGGCTCGGACAGACGGCCCCCGCGGAGCTCGTGGTGCGCCTCGGCCCCCGTGAGGCAAGGACGCTGGCCGACGTCGTCGTGGCCCTCGGGACCTCGGGCGGCGGCGCGCTCCGCCTGCGGAGTGACGGCCCGATCGTGGCGTCCTCGCGGACGTTCAACACCGGCAGCCCGTCCTGCGGGACGTTTGGCACGGGCGTGCCCGCGATCCCGGAGTCCGCGGCGGTCACGGCGGGGGTGTTTCCTCCGCTTCGGGCGGCGCGCATCAACGTGGGACTGGTCTCGGTGAGGCCGAGCGGAACCACGCGGGCGCGGATCTCCCTCCGAAGCGAAAGCGGCACGATCTTGCTGCGCGAGGTCGCCGCGGACGTTCCGGCCCTCGGTTCGGTCCAGATCGACGACGTGGTGCCTGGACTCTCGGCCGAGCCCGTCGTGATCGAGGTTTCGGCCGACGTTCCCGTTCTGGCGTGGGCGACCCCGATCGACGGAGCCTCGGGCGACGGAACGTTCCTCCTCGCGACGCCCGACGGGCGGGACGACCAAGGCTGGGAGGCGCGCTTCCGGATTCCCGTCTCACAGGGCCTGACGTGGCGGGTCGAGGACGGCTTCCGCGCGACGCGGTCGGGCTTCACGTACGGCGTGCCGCGCGTGGTGGCGCTGCCGGACGGCCGCGTGAGGCTGTTCGCGCCCGCGATGGACGGAATGCGGAGCGCGACGAGCACCGACGGCCTCACGTTCGTGGACGATCCGGGGACGCGCGGGCGCATGAGCGACGTGGCCGTCATCTACCTCGCGGGTGGTGGCTGGCGGTTCCTGTGGTCCGAGGGAACCCCGACGAGCCAGTTCCTGAAGAGCGCGGTGTCCACGGACGGACTGTCGTTCACCATGGAGCCGGGCGAGCGGATGCGGCCGGGGCCGCAGGACGCCGGGCTCATCCAGGTGCCGCACGCCGCGCGCCTCGCGGACGGCCGCTGGCGCCTCTACTACGTGGCCGACTGGCAGGGCACGGGCGGCAGCGTCAACCGCAACAACACCCGGACGGCGCTCTCGACCGACGAGGGCCTCACCTGGACCCTCGACGCCGGCAGCGAGGCGACCGGACGGGACACCGTGGATCCCGACGTCGTTCCGCTGGTGGGCGGCGGCTACCGGCTGTACTACAAGCAGGGCGATGCGTTTCGCGCCGCCGACAGTGCCGACGGCAGGATCTTTCCGAATTCGGGAACCGCGGGCCGCCAGGTGCTCGACGCCCGGGAGCGCTACGACCCTACGATCATCAACTTCCCGGACGGCACGATCCGGATGTACTTCGGCACACCGGGGGGTATCGGCAGCGCAGTCGCGACAGATTCATTCAGCCCTCCGGGCCCGGAAACGCCTCCGGCGCGCTCATTGACCTCACCCCTTCCCTGAACGAGCCGGCGCGAGCGCCGCGTCGAGCCAGGTGACGAACGGCGTCATGAGCTCGAACCGCTTCGCGATCTCGTTGGTCAGCGCGGACGAGGTCGCGGTGGCCGGAGGCAGCACGGTCTTGAAGTAGACCTGGGTGTAGCCCAGCAGGTCGGCGGCCGGATGGTCCTTGGCGAAGCCGCGCGGCACGCCTTTCAGTCGATCCCCCGACAGCTCACCCATGGCCGCGACCAGACGAGGGGCCTTCACGAGGGCGCGGAACTCGGCCGCGCGGTCGACGAACGCCGCGCGGAGCGCCGCGAGCTGGGGCGGACCCGGCATGTAGGCGCCGCCGATCACGGTGACGCCCCTGCCCGAGACGCCCACGTAGAAGCCCGCGACCTCCTGCTTCTCGAACCCGGCGAGCGAGAACACGGCGCCGACCTCGGTCTTGTAGGGCGATTTGTCGTTCGAGAAGCGCACGTCGCGGTTGAGCCGTGGAATCGCCTTCGCGGGATCCGGCACGCGGTACCGGGGTGCGATCGACGAAAGCCTCTCGTTGAGCGCCTCGACGAGCGCGATCGTGGGGGCCTTCACCGACTCCTCGTAGAGCTTCTTGCGCGGGTCGAACCAGGCCTTCTCGTTGTGGGCTTCGAGCCCGGAAAGGAACTCGAACGCTTCCTTCGAATAGCTCTTGAACGGCAATGGCGGCCTCCTCGATGCTGGAGGCCGCATTGTCCCGCTTGTTCCCCTGTGGGGGGCCTGGGGATCGAGAAACCCCCAGGATCAAAGTGGCTCGAATCGGCCCTGGAAGAAGCGGAGGGACGGCGGCTCGTAGACGAAGCGGAGACCGGTGATGGCCTCCCGCCGCTCGTAGAGGCGCGCGATGCCTTCGGCAACCGCCCTCATCTGCTCGTTCGAGTAGACGCGGCGCGGAATGGTGAGGCGCACGAGCTCCAGCGCGGGACGGTAGTTCTTCCCGTTCGGGTCGCGCCCCTTCGACACGTTGCCGCGCTCCATGACGCGGACGCCCGTCTCGAGGTAGATCTCGGCCGCGAGGCGCTGGGCCGGGTACTCGTCCTGGTCCACGTGCGGGAGAAAGCGCTTCACGTCGATGAAGACGGCGTGGCTGCCCGTGGGCATCACCACCGGCACGCCCGCCTCGATGAGGCGCTCGGCGAGCCAGGCGGCCGGCTCCACGCGCGTACGGATGTAGCGGTCGTCGAGCATCTCCTCGACTCCGCGTGCCATCGCGGCGAGATCGGCCGCGGGGAGGCCGCCGTCGCGCACGCCGCCCTCGTAGACGCGCAGCTTCTCCTCGGAGGCGCGGGCCCACGCGGCGTTGTCCTTGAACGCGAGGAGCCCGCCGATGTTGATGAGGAAGTCCTTCTTCCCCGAGACCGTGCAGCCGTCGCCGTGCGCCATCATCTCGCGCAGGATGTCGCGGATGTGCGTGCCGGCGTAGCGCGCGTCGCGCTTCTGGATCATGTAGGCGTTCTCCACGGCGCGGGTCGCGTCGAAGAGCACGGGGATTCCCTTGGGGCGACAGTACGCGTACACCTCGCGGAGGTTGTCCATGCTCACGGGCTGGCCGCCCGCCATGTTCACCGACAGCTCGAACGAGAGGTACGCGATCTTCGCCGCGCCCTCGCGCCGAACCAGTGCGTCCAGCTTGTCGAGGTCCACGTTGCCCTTCCACGGGTACGCGCTCACGGGGTCGTGAGCCTCGTCGACGATGACGTCCACGAACGTGCCGCCCGCGAGCTCCTGGTGGATCTTCGTGGTGGTGAAGTACATGTTGCCCGGAACGTACTGTCCCGGCCGGATGAGCACCTCGCTCTGGATCTGCTCGGCCGCGCGGCCCTGGTGGGTGGGCAGGATGTACTCGTAGCCGTAGATGTCCTTCATGGCCGTGACGAACGCCACGTACGCGTCGCTCGTGGCCGGGGTCGCGCGGGCGCCGTCGTACGCGGCCCACTGGTCGGTGCTCATGGCCGTGGTGCCCGAGTCGGTCAGGAGGTCGATCGTCACGTCGGCCGAGCGCAGGAGGAACGTGTTCCAGCCGGCCTCGCGTATGGCCCGCTCGCGCTCCTCGCGGGTGGTGCGCGCGATGGGCTCCGTGGTGTGGATGACGAACGGATAGCAGTCGAAGTCGTAGCTCGTGAGATCGGCGAACACCGAACGGAACTTCAGCTCGTCGTTCCACGTGCCGGCCACCTCGACGTCGAGCGGGGCCACCCGGCTCCGTTCCCCGTGCAGGCGGATGACGGCGTCGGCCACCTGGTCGAGCTGCCAGTTCGTCATCGCGAGCCGGGGGATCTGCAGAGGGAGCAGGTGGTCGCGTCCCGCGAGGCCGGCCACGGTCGCCCGCACGCCGCTCATCTGGTAGAGCGCGCACGCGAGCGCGTGCTCGGGGTTCGCGAGCACGTGGGGCAGGAAGAGATCGGCCTTCAGGTAGGCGCCGTCGCAGCCGCGCTCGAGCGGGATGCCGGAGGCGCGGAGCCGCTCGGTGAAGCGCTCCGTCTGGTGCATCACCCACTGCACCTCGGCCTCGTCGCACATCTCGGCGAGGCCGCGCGCGAGGACCTCCATGGTGCGTCCCGCCATGCCGCCGTACGTGTGGAGCCCCTCGTACACCACGACCTCGTTCATGAAGCGCTCGTGGAGGGCGGGGTTGTCGGTCGCGAGGAGGCCGCCGGTGTTGCTCTTGGCGTCCTGCGCGCCGTCGAGCAGGATGACGTGCGCGGTCTTGGCGATCTGCTTCACGAGGTCGGCGATGGAGCGCGTGCCCTGTCCGCTCTCGTGCCGCTTCATGTACCAGGCGTTCTCGATGACGCGCGAGACGTCGAGCACGAGATTCAGGCCGTGCCGGTCGGCGAGCGCCCGCACGCCGCGGAGGTTCGCGAGGCTGAACGGGTGCTGGCCGTCGGCGAACGCCTGCATCCCGATGATCGCGACCTTTCGCTCCGAGAGGAGCGCGTCGAGGAGCGTGAGGTCGACGTTGCCGGTGAAGAGGGGCTCGTTCGCGTCGCGCACGTCGGCGATCGCGATGCCGCGCGGCGCGTGGACGTCCACGCGGCCGCGGGCGTTGCTCGCGATGAGGGAGCCGCCCGGGGTCAACGTGGCGACGATGAGCTTCACGGCTCCCAGGCTGTTGTGCGTGGGGCACACGTACGTGTGGCCGAGCACCCGGGTCACCACGCTCACGAGCGTCTCGAAGTTGCGCGCGCCGGCGTAGGCCTCGTCGCCCACGAGCTGGCCCGCGATCTGCTCCTGGCTCATGGCGCTCGTGCCGTACGACGCCATGTCGAACGTGATCTGCGAGGGCGTGAGGTTGAACGGGTTGAAGTGCGCCCTGAGGAGGTTGCGCTTGCGCTCCTCAGGGCTCGGGAAGGCGATCAGGCGGACGGTCTTGATCTTGTGGGGCTCGTGAAGCGGAGCGTTGGCCAATGTCGGTCCTCTCGTCGTGTCGGTCGGCGCGATGGGGAGGTCTGGTCGTTCGGCTCCGCTTCCGCGGATCGCGGAATCAGGCTTCGTGCAGGAGGTGCAGCTGGGTGAGCTGGCCGTGGCTCGAGATCACGCTTCCCAGGAGCGGCACGATCAGGCCGAGCGCGAGCAGCATGAGCGAGGCTCCGAACGCGCCGGCCCAGACGATGGCCGTGGGAGCGCGCTCGACGCGCTGCTCGGCGTAGTCGTTCGTCCGCACCGTGACGCTCGACGGCTGGACGACGACCTGGCCCTGCGGACCCGTGACCGCGACGCGGCCTTCGGCCAGCAGCTTCTGCATGGGCTCACCGGCCACGTAGACCTCCACGTGGTCGCCCACGCCGCGGATCTCGGGGGCGAGGTACTTGGGGGTCCAGGCGTTCAGGGGCTGGTCCCAGAGACGGTAGAGGTTGTACGAGGACGCCGCGAGCACGAGGCCCCCGACGATGAATGCGAAAAGCCGGAACTTGTTCTTCGTCGTCATGTTCCCTCCCCGGAGACACCCGGTGCGGCTCCGCCCGTCTCGAGGCGGCGCCGTGCACCTGACTCCACCCCTCCAAGATGGCCCGGGGCTCCCGCCGCGTCATTGATGCAGAAGGCCTAGACTTGGAGCGGGAAAGGGGTCGCAAGACGATGGCTACGAAGAAGAGCGCGAAGAAGAAAGCCCCGGCCAAGGCCAAACCGGCAGCCGCGAAGTCCAACGCGAAGAAGGCGGCCTCGCCGAAGCGGTCGGAGCCCGAATCCCTGCGGCTGCGGGCGGTTTCGCCGTCCTTCACCGTGAACGATCTCGAGGCGAGCCTGAAGTGGTACCGCGACGTGATGGGGTTCACGGAGGGAAAGCGCTACGACGACAAGGGCAAGCTCGTCGGTGTGGAGCTCCTTGCAGGGGAAGCCTTCTTCATGCTGGGGCAGGACGACTGGAAGAAGGGGAAGAACCGCGCGAAGGGCGAGGGCATGAGGCTCTACTGCATGACCGTGCAGGACGTCGACGTGCTGGCTGCCGAGATCCGGGCCCGTGGCGGAAAGCTCGATCAGCCGCCCACGGACCAGCCGTGGGGTATGCGCGATTTCTCCGTCACGGATCCCGACGGCTTCAAGATCACGATCGCCCGGGAGCTCGGGAAGTAAGGCGATGTCCGCAGGGCCCGATTTCGCGGTCGCGTTTCGGGCCCTGGAGAGCCTCGTCGAGAGCCAGCCCGACGGTGTGACGGGCGAGATCGCGCGCGGTGTGTTCGCGATGTCGCCGCGGGCGCGGCCACGACACAGCTTCAGCCTGGGCGAGCTGTACCACCACCTACGGAACCGATTCGGCGACTCCTCCCCGGGAACGCCCCCGGATTGGCTCTTTCTGGTGGACCCGGAGACCCGTTCCGAGGCGGCCTACTCTCGGCTCGTTCCCGATGTGGCCGGCTGGCGGAAGTCCACGACGGGATGGCCCACGCCCGACGACCCGCTGATCGAGCTCATGCCCGAGTGGGTGGCCGAGGTCCTGTCTCCGGGGACGCGCGCTTTCGATGAGGGGCCCAAGAAAGACGCGTACGGCCTGATGGGCGTGGGCTGGCTCTGGCTCGTGGATACCGAGGCGAAGCGGATCGAGGTGCTCGAGAACGTGCGCGGCAAGATGCTGCCGAGGGCGTCCGTGGAGTCGGGCGCCCTCGTCGCACCGCCGTTCGGCGTCGTGGGCGTGGACCTCGCGAAACTGTTCTGGGCCTGACCTACCTCAGAATCGTGTAGAGGTTGCTGAAGTCGTCGGTCCAGGGCGGGATGCTGCGTTTTCCGTCCAGCGGCAGGGCGACCTTCGAGAGCGTGGCGTGTAGCAGAAGTTCGCCGTCCCGGACCATCAGCACCCAGTCGGAGCTGAAGGCGCCGCCTTCGGGGACGGCGTCGTTCGTCACCTCGCGAACCTGCCAGCCGCCTTCCCGGGCCTCGGCCAGGAGCACGGGCTCGAGGTCGAGGTAGCGGTTGGAGATGTGCACCGCGACGACGCCGCCGGGCGCGAGGTGCCGCCGGTACTGTGCGAAGGCCTCCCGCGTCAGGAGATGCACGGGAATCGAGTCGCTGCTGAACGCGTCCACGGCGATGAGGTCGTAGGCCTGCGGGGCCTCCCGCTCGAGGGACAGCCGCGCGTCGCCGAGCACGACCTCGACCTTCCCTTCGCACGTCGGGAGCGCGACGAACAAGGTGCGGGCCAGCTTCTCGACGAGGGGGTTGATCTCGTACACGCGCACCACGTCGCCCGCGCGGGCGTAGTTCGCGAGCGCGCCCGATCCGAGCCCCACGACGGCGTACCGGATGGG
>JAEUQS010000606.1 GCA_016789625.1 Acidobacteriota bacterium
TCGAGGTGATGCGTCACGAGCACGATCGTGGTCGTGGCCTTCAACGCGACGAGCGTCTCCTCGAGCGCCTCGGTGGATCGCGGGTCGAGCGCCGAGGAAGGCTCGTCGAGGAGCAGCACCTCGGGCCTGCCCGCGAGCGTCCGCGCGATCGCGAGGCGCTGCTGCTGCCCCACGGACAGCGTCGTCGCGGGCTTGTCGAGCCGATCCTTCACTTCCTTCCACAGTCCCGCCCGCGTGAGGGCCTGCTCGAGGAGGGTCTTCTCTTCCTTCCGCGGCACGAGGCCGAGCTGCTTCGCCGCGAACAGGACGTTCTTCTCCACCGAGCCCGGAAACGTCACGGGCTGCTGGAACACGATGCCGATACGCCGGCGGAGATCGTCGGCGTCGACGCCGCGCCCGCGCGTGTCGAGGCCGTGAAACGTCACGCGGCCCGAGACCTCGAGGCCCGGGTACAGATCCACGAGCCGGTTGAGGCAGCGGAGCAGCGTGGACTTGCCCGCGCCCGAGGGGCCGATGACGCCCGTGAGCGTGCCCGGCCCGATCTCGAGGTTCACGTCGCGGAGGAGCGTCCGGCGCGTGTCCTTCACGGTCACCGTCAGGTCCCGAACCGCGAGGATGGCGTGAGGGACTTCAGGCACGGTGAGCCTCCTGATGCGCCGAAAGACGCAGCGGCAGAGCAATGAGCGAGAGCGTCACGACGAACGCGAGGAGCACCACCGCGGCCCCCCAGACCTTCTGCGCGACGCGGGGATCGAAAGAGTCCTGGGCCATCACGAAGATGTGGTACGGCAGCGCGAGCACCGGACTGTCGACGACGCCGTGCGGCACCGTGGCCCCCGCGAAGATGGCGGCCGTGAACAGGATCGGCGCCGTCTCCCCCGCCGCGCGCGCGAGGCCGAGGAGGAGTCCCGACAGGAGCCCGGCGCGGGCCGCGGGCACGAGCACCGAGATCACCACGCGCGAGCGGCTGAGGCCCAGCCCGCTCGCGGCCTCGATGGTCGCGGCAGGCACGGCCCGCAGCCGCTCGAGGAACGCCACGGCCACCGTGGGGACGATCATGAGGCCGAGGAGCACCCCGCCCGACAGCCAGGACTTCTTCAGCTCCAGCAGGTGGAAGAAGAACGCGAAGCCGAAGAGCCCGTAGACGATAGACGGAATGCCGTTGAGCGCGTGGAGCGTTCCCTCGAGGAGCCGCGCGACGCGTCCCGCCCGAAGGTACGCGGCGAGCGACAGTGCCGCGCCCGCTGCGATCGGCACGGCCACGACGGCGGCCGTGAGCACGAGGATCGCCGTTCCGAGCACCTGGTAGTACACGCCGCCCTCGGCGCCGACGGAGCGGATCTCCTCGGTGAGGAATTGCCAGGAGATGGCCCCCGCGCCACGCGCCGCCACGAGCCCGAAGACGAGAGCGACGAGCCCGAACGTGACGAAACCGGCCGCCACGAGGACGGCCGTGAACAGCCGGTCGAGAAGCCGCCGCCGCCTCACGCCCGCCCCTTCGCCAGCCGCCCGCGAAGGACGTCTGCCGTGCCCGTGAGGAGCACCACCGTCACGAGGAGGAAGAGCGCGAGCGAGAGGAGCGCGCCCGTATGGAGCGGATCGCCCAGCGCGAGGTTGGGCTCCGAGCCTCCGAGCTTCGACGTGATCGTCTGTCCGGCCTCGATCACGCGCGACAGGGAGAAGAAGCCCCCGGGCAGGCGGTTGTCGG
>JAEUQS010000611.1 GCA_016789625.1 Acidobacteriota bacterium
AGGCGCACGAGGCCCGAGACGGCGGCGACTCGTCCCGCTGCGTCCCCGAAACGCTGCGTGATGGCGGCCGCGAGGTCCGCGGACGGCTCTTCTTCGCGGGGCTCGACCACGAGGACGTCGCCCGAGAGCGAGCGCTTGAGCTCGGCGGGCGTTCCCTCGGCCACGAGGTGCCCGCGGTCCAGGATCGCGATGTGGTCGGCCGCGTCGGCCTCCTCGAAGAGGTGCGTCGTGAGGAGCACCGTGACGCGCTCGTCGCGCGAGAGCGAGTGGAGCACCCCGCGGAGGTCGCGCCGCGCGACGGGATCGAGGCCGGTCGACGGCTCGTCGAGGAGCAGCACCTCGGGACGGTGGAGCAGTGACTTGGCGATCTCCACGCGCCGCGCGAGCCCGCCCGAGAGGGTCTCCACGAGATCCGCCGACCTATCGGCCACCGAGAAGCGCGCGAGGAGCTCTTCGGCCCGCTTCCTGAGCGAGGCGCCCGAGAGCCCGAAGAGGGCGCCGCCGAAGAGCATGTTCTCCAGCACCGTGAGCTTCTTGTCGAGGCTCGGCGACTGGAACACGACGCCCAGCTTCCGGCGCACGGTTCGCGGAGCCGTCTCGCCGGCCACGGTGAACGTACCCGCGTGGGGCCGGGCCAGAGTCGCCAGGATGCGGAACAGGGTCGTCTTGCCGCCGCCGTTCGGCCCGAGGAGCGCGAAGATCGAGGCGGGGGCGACGGAGAACGAGACTCCGGCGAGCGCGAGGCGGTCGCCGTAACGGAATTCGAGCTGCGTGGCGTGAACGGCGTCGGGCAAGGCGGGTGGGTCCCTTTCGGTCAGTTCACGATCACGATGCGATCGAGCACGAGGAGGAGCAGCACGGCCGGCAGCCACGCGATGGACGCGAGGAACAGCCGCTTGGCCTCGGCGTCGTTGGTGCGCTCGAGGAACCGGGCTCCCGACGCGAGGAAGACGCCCGAGAGGAGGAGCGCTCCGGCGCCGTAGACGTAGCCGGCGCTGCCGAGGAACGTGGGCAGGAGGCTCACGGGGAGGAGCGACACGCAGTAGGCGAAGGACTGGCGTCCCGTGCTCCGGCCCGAGGGGTCCGCCGTCGCGAGGATGCGCATTCCGGCCTCGCCGTAGTCCTTGCGATGGCGCCAGCCGATCGCGAAGAAGTGCGGCATCTGCCAGAGGAAGAGCATGGCGAAGAGCGCGAGGCCGGGCGCCTCGATGCTGCCGTGCGCGGCCGTGAACCCGCCGAGCGGCGGCAGCGCGCCGGGCACCGCGCCCACGAGCGTGGAGAGCGTCGAGCGGGTCTTGAGGGGCGTGTACACGAGCACGTAGCTCGTGAGCGTGAGCGCCGCGAGGAGCGCCGTCAGGGCGTTCACGAAGACGAAGAGCTGGAGGACGCCGAGCACCGAGAGCGTTGCCGAGAGCGCGAACGCCTCGGCGGGCGTGAGGCGCCCCGCGGGGAGCGGCCGGTTCGCGGTGCGGGCCATGCGCTTGTCGAGATCGCGCTCCCAGAGCTGGTTGAACGCGCTCGTGCCCGAGGCCACGAGGGCGACGCCGCAGAGCGTGTGGAACAGAAGGGCCACGTCCATCGACGCGAGCGGACCGCGCAGCCCGAGCACGAAGCCCACGAAGGCGGTGATGAGCACGAAGAACGTGATGCGCGGCTTGGTGAGCTCGAAGAGGTCTTTCGCCTTGGAGCTGCCCTTCACGTGGATGGCGCCCATCGGCAGCGGCTCGTTCGTCATCCAGGACCTCCGGAATAGGCGAGCGACGGAGATGCGGGTGCGCTCTCCCGGATGCGGACTCCGGCCCGCGCGCGCGAGATCGCGACCGCGGCGAGCACCGCCGAGACCCAGAGGAGAGCCCCGAAGCCGAGGTGGAGGACCGTGATGGGCACGGACTTCTGCGAGTACACCGAGAGGAGCCCGAGCCCGATCTGCGAGACGAGCACGGCGCTCCAGAACGCCGCGAGGCGCGGGAAGAACGACGACACGGCCCGCAGCGCGACGAGCTTGCGGATGGCGAGCACGATGAAGACGCTCGCGAGAACCGCGCCGAGGCGGTGCGCGAAGTGGATGGGGACGCCGGGAAGGCCGAACTGCTCCGGGGTGGGCACGAGCCGGCCGAACGCGAGCGGGACGTCGGGAATCGCGAGACCCGCGCTCGTGTGGCGCATGACGGCCCCGAGCAGGATTTGCACGTACGTGACCGCCGCGGCGAGGATCGCGAGCTTTCGGGCCGCGAGGAGCTCGCCCGCGAGCCGCGCGACGCCCGTGGCGTCGAAGAGGGAACGGTCCGCGACGCGGGGGCTCGCGAGGAGCGCGATCGAGGAGACCAGCGCGAACACGACCTGCGCGAGGCCCGCGTGGGCCGAGGAGATCGCGGGAGGCAGCAGGAAGATGACGGTGAGCCCGCCCAGCACGGCCTGGCAGAGGATCGCCCCGAACGCGAGAGCCCCCAGCTTGACCAGCCCGCGGTCCTTCGCGAAGAAGTAGAGCACCGCGACCTGGAGCCCCACGAGCGTGGAGACCGCGGCCGCGATCAGCCGGTGGCCGTGCTCGTACAGGATTCCGCCCACCATGGGCGGCATGAGCTGCCCGTACGAGAGGGGCCAGTCGGGCACGGCCAGCCCCGACTCGGTCGACGTCACGAGGGCGCCGGCGAGGAGCAGGACGAACGTCGCCGCGGCGACGAAGCGGGTGCTGGCACGTACGATCATGTGGTTTTCCGGGGGAGCCCCGGAACCCCCTACATTACAACGACTCGGCTGTGATGGATTTCACAAGCTCAGGAGCTTCAGGCCGCTCAAGGCGCGGGGGCCGTGAACGAGAACGGGGCCGTCCTGGCTTCGGCCTCGGCGAGGGTCACCTCGAGGGTCCGGGTGCCGAGCCGCTCGTGCCAGGCCTCCAGCGTGTAGGTGCCCGATGGGAGGCCCTCGATCGCGAACGCGCCGTCCCGTCCGGTCACGGCGAAGAACGGGTGCGGCACGACGCCCATCCACGACGTCATCCAGCCGTGCACGTCGCACTTGATCTTGACCATGACCTCGGCCTTCTCGAACTTCGCGTCGAGCTGCATGTTGGCGAGGTGCATCGCGCGGTTGAACGGCTTGTTCAGCTTCGCGGCCACGTGGACGTTGTGGAGCGTCTCGTCGCTGTTGTGCACGGTGACGCCCTGCCCGGTCATCACGCCGAAGACGCGCGGCTCGTACTGGCAGCCCCGCTGATCGAGGGCGACGGGCTTCGCCGGCACGGGATAGCGGCCGCTGACGCCCTCCTTCACCCAGACGAAGACGTTCGCGATCGTCTTCCCCTCGCCGAGCACGAGGTCGCCCTTGTCCATCGCCTCGGGATGGCTCTTCATGCAGAACGAGTCCGACGAGACGCGTACGGTCTCGGGGACGGGCGGGACTCCCTCGAAGACGACGGAGCCGGTGATGCGGGCGGTGCCGGTTCTTCCCGGAACGACGGGGGCTGCCGCGGTGGCGGAAGGCGCTTCCTTTCCGCAGGCGACGAGGAGAGCGCAGAGGGAAGCGAGCGCGACGGGTTTCAGGAGGGACGAGCGGTGCATGTCTGGAGGCTAGCGCACGCACGCATAATCCGGCCGCCATGCGCCTCGAATCGGCCGTCCTCCACCGTGTCGAGATGCCCCTGAAATTCCTCTTCAAGACCTCCTTCGGCGAGACGACGAAGAAGCGGTTCCTCCTCCTCGAGGTGCGCTCTCAGGGCCTCACCGGCCTCGGCGAGTGCGTCGCCGAGGAGGATCCCTTCTACTCGTGGGAGACGATCGAGACGGCCAGGCACGTGCTCTCGCGGCACCTCCTGCCGCTCGTCCTGGGGCGCGACCTCGAGAGCCCGAAGGACCTGCCGCCCCTCGTCGCCCGGGTGCGGGGCCACCGCATGGCGAAGGGCGCGCTCGACGCGGCGGTGTGGGATCTCTTCGCGAAGAGCGAGGGCGTTTCGCTCTCGTCGTATCTGGGCGGCGTGCGTGAATCCGTCGAGGTGGGTGTCTCCCTCGGCATGGCGCCCTCCGCCGCCGCGGCGGTCGAGAACGTGGCGAAGCACGTCGCGCAAGGCTACCGGCGCATCAAGCTGAAGATCGAGCCGGGCTGCGACGTCGAGCGGCTCGAGGCCGTGCGCGCCGCGTTCCCGGCGATCGTTCTCACGGTCGACGCGAACGCGGCCTACCGCGATGAAGACTTCGCCCACATCGCATCGATGGACCGCTTCGCCCTCGACTACATGGAGCAGCCGCTCCACTACGAGGACCTCGACCGGCACGCGGCTCTCGCGAAGACGCTGGCGACGCCGATCTGCCTCGACGAGTCGATCCGGTCCGCGGCCGACACGCGCCTCGCTCTCGCGCTCGGCTCCTGCAGGGTCGTGAACGTGAAGCTCGGCCGCGTGGGCGGCTACTCCGAGGCGCTCGCGATCCAGGACGTCGTCCAGGCGGCGGGCGTGCCGCTCTGGTGCGGCGGCATGCTCGAGGCGGGCGTCGGCCGCGCGCACAACGTCGCGCTCGCGAGCCTGCCCTCCTTCACGAAGCCGGGGGACACGGCGTCGTCCTCGCGCTACTTCGCGGACGACATCGTCGAGCCCGCGCTGGAGGCGACGGACGGGCTCATGCCCGTTCCGAAGGGCCCCGGCATCGGCGTCGAGCTGCGCAGGGACGTTCTCTCCCGGTTCACGAGCGAGCGGGAGGAGGTCTCGAGCCATGGGTGAGAAGGCCCGCGTCGCCGAGCTGGGTGCGTACTTCGCCGCGCGGCAGACGGCGCTCCTCGCGGACCTCCGCGCCCTCGTCGAGATCGAGAGCCCGTCGGACGACGCCGCCGCGGTGACCGAGGTCGCGGCGTACGTGCACGAGCGGCTCACCTCCGTGGGCGTGCCCGCGGAGCGCATCGCCTCTCCGGGCGCGGGCGACGCGGTGCTCGCGCGTCTCGGCCCCGCCACCGGCGGGACGCTCGTCCTCTCCCACATCGACACCGTCTGGCCCGTCGGCACGCTCCGCGAGCTCCCCTTCGAGGTGAAGGACGGGCGCGCGACGGGGCCCGGCGTCTTCGACATGAAGGCCGGAGTCGCCGTGAAGCTCGCCGTGCTCTCTGCCATCGCGGCGGGAGCGGTCTCGCCGAAGCGCGGCGTCTCGGCGCTCTTCGTGCCCGACGAGGAGATCGGCAGCCGGTCCTCGCGTGTCCTCATCGTCGAGGAGGCGAGAGCCCGGACCCGCGTCCTCGTGCTCGAGCCCTCGGCCGACGGCGGCGCGGCGAAGGTCGCGCGCAAAGGGATCGGCTTCGTGAAGGTGCACGTCCAGGGCGTCGCCTCGCACGCGGGGCTGGACCCCGAGAAGGGCGCGTCGGCGCTCTCCGAGCTGTCCCGCTTCGTGCTCCACGCCGAGGCGCTCGCCCGGCTCGACCTCGGGACCTCCCTCGTCGTCACCACGGCCCAGGCGGGAACGAAGTCGAACGTGGTGCCGGAGCTGGCCGAAGCGACGATCGACTTCCGTATCTGGACGGTCGAGGAAGGGGAGCGCGTGATGAAGGGCCTCGACGAGTTCCGGCCCGCGGATCCCCGCGTGACGCTCACGCTCTCGGGCGGCGTCAACCGCGGCCCCATGGAGCCCACGGCGCAGTCGCTCGCGCTCTACGACGCCGCGCGTCATGTCATGGCCGTCCTGGGCGTCGAGCTCGGACAGGCGCGCGTGGGCGGCGCGTCCGACGGAAACCTCACGGCCTCGGCCGGAATCCCCACGCTCGACGGGCTGGGACCCGCGGGCGGAGGAGCGCACGCGCGGAGCGAGCACCTCCTCGTTACCGACCTGCCCCGCCGCGCGGCGCTCCTCGCCGCGATGCTCGAGGAAAGGAACCCCTGAGCGCATGAAGAAACTGCATCTCCGGGAATTCGAGAGCCCGAAGGAGTTCCACGAAGCCGTGGACGTCGCGAAGGCCGCGTGGCGTTTCTCGGATCGCCTCCTCTCACCCGCGAGCGACATGATCGCCGCCACGCACGCGGGCGGACTCACCGCCGGCGCCTTCGAGGAGGGCCGACTCCTCGGCTACGTGCACGGCATTCCACGCACGAACATGGGGGTGCCGTGCCAGCACTCGCACCTTCTCGCCGTGCTGCCCGAAACGCAGGGGCGCGGTCTCGGAATCCTGCTCAAGCAGTTCCAGAGAACCTGGTGCCTCGAGCACGGGATCCAGCTCGTCACGTGGACGTACGACCCGTTCCTCCTCAAGAACGCGAACCTCAACATCAAGAGGCTGAGGGCCGTGGCGGTGCGCATCCTGCCCAACTTCTACGGTCCCATGGGCGGCATCTACCACGACGTGCCGTCCGACCGCTTCGAGGTGCTCTGGCGGCTGGACGACCCCATCGTCGAACGGGCCGCGCAGGCGAAGGATCCGGAGCGCCAGGAGGAGGAGCTGGTGACGCTTCCCATCGCGACGCTGGGCCGCCTGCCCAACGTGACGCGCGTGCGCCTGCCGTTCCCGGGGGGAGCGCCCGAGATCTACCGGACCGACGCCGAAGGCACCATCAAGGCGAGGAAGCGGTTTGCCGCGATCGCCACGAAGCTGTTCGAGGCCGGCTTCGAGGTGACCGGTGTCGGCGAGCTGAAGACCGGTCCCGCCTACGTTCTCGACAAGCGCTGAAGGAGGAGCTCATGAAGAAGCTCGTTTTCGCATTCGCCCTGGCTGCTCTCACGGCCGTCCCGGCGTTCGCCGCCGATCTCAAGGTGGATCCGTTCCAGGTCACGGGCGAGGTCACCGAGGTGACCGACACCGCGATCACGGTGATGAAGGGCAAGGAGCGCCATCACATCGCGCGGGACAAGGACACGAAGATCACCGGCGACCTGAAGGTCGGGTCCAAGGTGACGATCAAGTACCAGATGATCGCCGTCTCGGTCGAAGTGAAGACCGAAGTGAAGAAGAAGTAGGCGGGCGGTCCTTCCGGACCGCCTCAGGCCTTCGCGAGCTCTTCCTTCAGCTTCTCGGCCTGGAAGTGGGACGACAGCGGATCGAGGATCTCGTCCAGCTTGCCGTCCATCACGTCCGAGAGGCGGTGCGTCGTGAAGCCGATGCGGTGATCGGTGATGCGCGACTGGGGGAAGTTGTACGTGCGGATCTTCTCGGAGCGGTCTCCGGAGCCGACCATCTTCTTGCGGTCGGCCGCGTAGGCGGCCTCCTGCCTCTCGCGCTCCACTTCCTGGATGCGCGACTTGAGAACGCGCATCGCCTTCGCCTTGTTCTTGATCTGCGAGCGCTCGTCCTGGCACTGCACCACCGTATTCGTGGGGATGTGCGTGAGACGCACGGCCGAGTACGTGGTGTTCACGCCCTGGCCGCCGGGACCGCTGGCGCAGAAAAGGTCGATGCGGATGTCCTTGTCGGCGAGCTGCACGTCGACGTCCTCGGCCTCGGGCAGCACGGCGACCGTGGCCGCCGAGGTGTGGATGCGCCCCGCGGTCTCGGTGGCCGGAACGCGCTGGACGCGGTGCACGCCGCCCTCGTACTTGAGCCGCGAGAAGGCCCCGGCGCCCTCGATGATGGCGTTCACCTCGCGGAGCCCGCCCATGCCGCCGGCATCGCTGCGCTCGACGATCTCGACCCGCCAGCCGCGGGACTCGGCGTACCGCACGTACATGCGGAACAGCTCCTCGGCGAAGAGCGCGGCCTCGTCGCCGCCGGTGCCCGCCCGGATCTCGAGGACGACGTTCTTGCCGTCGTTGGGATCCTTGGGCAGGAGGAGGACCCTCAGCTCCTCGTCGGCGATGGTGCGCCTGGCGCGGAGCTCGTCGTACTCGGCCTGGGCCATCTCGCGCAGCTCGTCGCCCGCGGGCAGCGTGTCGAGCATTTCCTTGGCGCCCGTGAGCTCGGAGTCGATCTTCTGCGTCTCGCGGAATTTCAGGACGACCGGCTCGATCTCACGAAGCGCGCGGAGCGTCTTCGTGGATTCCGTGTGGTCGGACATCACCTCGGGCGCGGAGAGGCGCGCCTCGAGATCGCGATAGCGTCGCTCGATGTCGTGGAGCTTCTGGAGCATGGCGGGAGCCCCTCAGGCGTCTTTCGGCACGCCCGGAGCGGAGGAAGGGCCGGACGGCGCACGGGGCGCCGGCGTCCGGCCCCGCTCGCGTCTCAGGCCGTTGCGGGCGCGGCCTTCTTGGTGGCCGGCGCGGAGGCGGTGCCCTTGCCATAGCGCTTCTGGAAGCGCTCGACGCGGCCCTGCGTGTCGATGAGCTTGGCCTTGCCCGAGAAGAAGGGGTGGCACGCCGAGCAGATCTCGAGGCGCAGCTCCTTCTTGGTGGACTTCGTCTGCCACGTGTTCCCGCAGGAGCAGTGGACGTCGACGACGTGGTATTCGGGGTGGATCTTTTCCTTCACGGGAGCCTCCAGAGGCGCAGCCGCAGATGTGAGCCGCGCGCGAACCGGGAACGATATCACGGAGGACCCGTGCCCGTCTCCGGCTACACTTCGGCGCCGTGTTCGTCCTCGTCGTCAGGGTCCCGGGTGAGCCGCTGCGCCGCACGCCCCTGGGCCGCGCGCCGGTCACCCTGGGCCGTGCCTCCTCGAACGACATCCCCCTCGCCGACCGCACGCTCTCGCGCCAGCACGCCCGGATCACCCCCGTCGACGGCGGGGCCTTTCTCGAGGACATGGGCTCGAGGAACGGCACGTTCCTGAACGGCGCGGCCGTCTCGGGACGGCTGCCTCTCGCGGCCGGAGACCGCATCCGCCTCGGGGAAACCTCGATCGACGTCGCCGTGGACGCGGGGAGCAAGGTCGTGTTCGACGAGCACTCGAGCGTGTCCGTCGAGAGCACGGTGATGCGAACGTCGTTCGCGCAGCTCCGCGCACCCGAGGGCGCGGACGACCCGAGGTCGGCGCCGCAGGCCCTCGCGCGCGCCAATGCCGCCCTGCGCCTTCTGAACGAGATCTCCATCGAGCTCCTCCACGACCTCGACCGCGAGCGCCTCGTGACGCTCGTGATGGACAAGATCTTCGCGACTCTGGGCCCCGATCGCGGGCTCCTCATGCTCGCCGACGAAGCCGGGAACCTGCGCGAGGAGACGACGCGCTTCGGCCCGGGCGTTCCCAGCTCCGACTTCCGGCTTTCGTCGACGCTCGTCTCGACGGTCATGGAGAAGAAGAGCG
>JAEUQS010000651.1 GCA_016789625.1 Acidobacteriota bacterium
GGCCCTCCAGAAGAGCGGCAAGCTGGCCGAGGCCCAGGAGGTCTACGAATCGATCCGCGATCGCGAGCCCGAGAACCGGGCCGCCGCCGTGGAGCTGCTGCGGGTCTACGAGAGGTCGCGCCAGCTGGACCGGGCGATCCCGATCCTCGAGGAGTTCGTGAAGTCCCAGCCCGGCAACATCGGGATCAAGACCGAGTACGCCGTGATGCTCCTCCGCGTGCGCCGGTTCGCCGACTCCGCGCGGGTCTTCGAAGAGGTGCTGAAGGCCGACCCCGGCAACAAGGAAGCCCTGCGGTACTACGCGAGCCTGCTCTCCGAGCAGCAGAAGATCGACGAGGCCGACGCGATCCTCAAGCGGCTCGAAGCCGTGGACCCGGACGACCTCGACGCCTCCTACCGGCGGGGGATCAACTTCCTGGAAGCCCGCAGGCTCGACGAAGCCGAGAAGGTCCTCCTCGGTCTCCGGGAGAAGGCGGCCAAGCAGTCCAAGTCGAAGGACGGGGCCGAGCTCGCGCAGATCGACGGACAGCTCGGCTACGTGGCCTACCTGCGTAAGGATTACGCCCTCGCGCGCAAACGGGTCCAGCCCGTCCTCTTCACGAAGGACCCGGACGAGGTCCTGAACGGTCAGGCGTTCAACCTCCTCGCCCAGATCGCCCGCGACGACGAGAAGCCCGCCGAAGGGCTTGCGCTCGTGAGGGAAGTGCTCGCGAAGGTCCCCGAGGAGAAGCGCGCTCCGGCCCTGGTGGGCGCGCACGGCGAGTTCCTCGCGCGCTCGAGCGATCCCAAGGACCAGGCCGAGGGCGACAAGGTGCTCGCGGCGCTCGCCGCCAAGGATCGCCTGGGAGCCCTCGCCGCGGCCGACGCCTGGCAGCGGCTCGAGAAGCACGACAAGGCCGTCGCGACCGCGAAGATCGGTCTGCAGGCGACGCCGAACGATCCCGATCTCCTGTTCCGGCTCGCGGCCTCCCTGGAGCGCGACAAGAAGATCCCCGAGGCCGTCGCGGCCTTCGAGAAGCTCCTCGCCGTGCGGCCCGATCACGCTCCGGCCCTGAACTACGTGGGCTACATGTGGGCCGAGCGCAACGAGAACCTCGACAAGGCGCGGGCCTACATCCAGAAGGCCGTGGACCTCGAGCCCGGCAACGGCGCCTACCTCGACTCGCTGGGCTGGGTCTACTTCCAGCTCGGGCAGCTCGACAACGCCGAGAAGTACCTCAAGGACGCCGCACGCCTGAACCCCGACGACAGCGCGATCGAAGACCACCTCGGCGACCTCTACGCGAAGAAGGGCGATCTCGTGAAGGCGCGCGCGGCGTTCACACGGGCGCTGGCTCTCAAGCCGGAAGACGGGGGCGAAAAGCTCCGCAAGAAGCTGAGCGCGCTCGAGGGCAAGGTCGAAGCCACGCGCAAGTGAGGCCGGCGCTCGCCGTCGCCGCCGGGTTGCTGCTCTCCGGCTGCGCCGCTCTCCCTCCCTCGACCTCTCCGGCGGACCCGGTCCGCGTGGATCGGGCCGTCGCGGCCTGGCAGGCCGCCCGCGAAAAGGCCTGGGCGCCGCGCCGGTTCAAGGCGCTCTACGGCGGGGTCGTCTCCCAGACGGTGGGCGCGACGGCCCGCGGCTACGTGGCGCTCTGGTGGGACGGCTCCCGCCTGCACTACAGGAGCAGCGCCCCCCTCGCGGGAGCCGGGTCCTCTGGAACGCTTTCGCGCCTCGGCGGAGGATCGCCGCTCCCGGGCGTCGCGGACCCTTCGGCCGCGATCGGCGTCGTCCTCGGCGTGCTGGACGCGGCGGCCGATCGGTCCCGCGTCACGCTCGACGGGACTCTCACGCGCCTCGCCCTCGAAGGCGGAGCGTTCGCCTTTCTGGACTCCGAGGGACGCATCGTGAAGCTCCTCCTGGGGTCCACGGAGGTGCGCTACGAGCCGGGCACCGGGCTCCCGCGGTCCATCGACGTGCGCGGTCACGAGGGCTCCGCGAAGCTGTCTCTGGAATCGTACGGGCCCTGGCCGGCCGACGAGCCGCTTCCCGAGGCCCTCCGTTGAGCCTCAGGCTCGAGGCGTTCGCCAAGGTCAACCGGTCGCTCCTCGTACTGGGACGCCGTTCGGACGGCTTCCACGAGCTGCGGACGCTTTTCGAGACGATCGACCTGTCCGACGTCCTCACGTTCGAGGAGGCCCCCGAGCTGTCCCTCGCCTGCAGCGACGGTGACCTCTCCGTGGGAGAGGACAACCTCGTCCTGGGGGCCGCGCACGCACTGCTGGCGGCCTCGGGCACCAGTCGGGGAGCGAGCATCCACCTCGAGAAGCGCATCCCCTGGGGGGCCGGCCTCGGGGGCGGCAGCGCGGACGCGGCCGCGACGCTCCTCGGCCTCCGGGCCCTCTGGCGGCTCGATTTGTCCGACGGCGCGCTCCACGAGCTGGCCTCGGCGCTCGGGTCCGACGTGCCGTTCTTCCTGGTGGGTGGCCGGGCCTTGGGAGAGGGGAGGGGCGAACGCCTGACGGCCTTGCCCGATCCGGACGAGCCCGAGTGGATCGTGCTCCTCTCGCCTCCCTTCGGCCTCCCGACGCCCGCCGTCTTCGCCCGGCTCGGTTTGACACCGGGGCAGGCCACAACTAATCTCCCCGGCTCCGATTCGGAACCCTTTCCGGACCGGAACGATCTCGAGCAGGCGGCGGAAAGCTTGAGAGGCGAGCTGCGGATTCTCCGCAGCGCGCTCTCTTCGGCAGGGGCCACGAGCGCACGCCTCTCGGGAAGCGGATCGTCGGTGTTCGGCGTCTTCGCTTCGCGGGAAAGCGCTCTCCAGGGTGCGGCACGGCTCGGGGCCGTCCCCGAAGGAACGCGGATCCGGGTGGTCCCGACGATTGCGCGAAGGGACTTCCAGGCACGGGCCTTTCCCCGGCGATAGAGAAGATAGAGAAGAACGAAAGCGAACGAGCCAGGAAACTTGGGGAGTCGGCAAGTGGTAAGCCAGCGGTCTTTGGAACCGCCTATCGGAGGTTCGAATCCTCCCTCCCCAGCCAGAAGACATGGAAGACACCGGTAGAAAGAGGGTCATGGAGCATCTCGCGTACGGCGATCTCAAGGTCTTCGGGGGGCGGTCGCATCCGGCCCTCACGGGGGAGATCTGCCGCACGCTCGGCCGCGACGCGGGCCGCATCACGCTCTACAACTTCTCCGACGGCGAGAACTACTGCCAGATCGACGAGAACGTCCGCGGCGCCGACGTCTTCATCGTCCAGCCCACGGGCCCGCCCGTGAACGCGAACCTCGTCGAGCTCCTCATCATGCTCGACGCGTTCAAGAGATCCTCGGCGTCCCGCGTCACCGCCGTGCTGCCGTACTACGGCTACGCGCGCCAGGACCGCAAGGACAAGCCCCGCGTCCCCATCACCGCGAAGCTCGTCGCCGACCTCCTCTCCTCGGCGGGAGCCGACCGCGTGCTCTGCGTGGACCTCCACGCGCCGCAGATCCAGGGCTTCTTCGACGTGCCCGTCGACCACCTCTTCGCGCTGCCGGTGCTGCTCGATGCCATCCGGGACGCGCGCATGGACCCGCTCACGGTCGTGTCGCCCGACGCGGGCGGCGTGGAGCGCGCCCGCGCGTTCGCCAAGCGGCTCGGCGCGTCCCTCGCCATCGTCGACAAGCGGCGCAAGGGCAAGAACGAGGTCGAGATCATGCACGTCATCGGCGACGTGAAGGACCGCAACGTCATCATCGTCGACGACATCATCGACACGGCCGGAACGCTCATCAACACCGTCGCGGCGCTGAAGGAAGCCGGGGCCCGCCGCGTGTTCGCCGGCTGCGTGCACGGCGTTCTCTCGGGGCCCGCCATCGAGCGCATCAACGGCAGCCCCATCGAGAAGGTGTTCTGCATGAACACGCTCCCGATGGACGAGAAGCTCGCGCGCTGTCCGGTCATCATGCCGCTCTCGGTGGGACCCCTTCTCGCAGAGGCCATTCACCGCATCCACGAAGGGGCCTCCGTCAGCAGCCTTTTCGTCTAAGTAGTCGTACGGGACCGGCGGCCCCGCCAGGAGGCAGGACCCGCCGCCCCAAGGAAGGAAAGCCAAAGTGCTTCAGGAAAACGTCGTCGTCGAAGTGGAGACGAGGGTCGAGACCGGCAAGAACGCCGCGAATCGCCTTCGCGCTCAGGATCAGATTCCCGCCGTCCTCTACGGCGGAGGCCAGGGCATGGAGACCATCGCCCTCAAGGTTCCGCGCAAGGCGCTTCTCAGCCTGTTCCGGAAGGGCCTCCACGAGAACGCCATCTTCCAGCTCAAGCTGAAGGGCACGGACCAGATGCGTCACGCGATGGTCCGCGACGTCACCGTGGGCCCGCTGACCCGCAAGCTCCTCCACGTGGACTTCGTCCGGGTGCTCCTCGATCGCAAGATGCGCATCAAGGTGCCCGTCGAGGTCGTGGGCATTCCCGAGGGCGTGAAGACCGGAGGCGGCATCCTCGACGTCGTGACCCGCGAGATCTCGATCGAGTGCCTCCCCGCCGACATCCCGAAGTCGATCCAGGTGGATGTGTCGGCTCTCAACGTGCACGACTCGCTGCGCGTCTCGGCCCTGACCGTGGACCCCAAGTTCAAGGTTCTCGAGCACTCCGACCGCGTCATCCTCCACATCGCGCAGCCCAGGGTCGAGGAGGTCGCTGCCGCGGCCGCCGTCCCGGGAGCCGGCGAGCCCGAGGTCGTCAAGAAGGGCAAGAAGGACGAAGCC
>JAEUQS010000515.1 GCA_016789625.1 Acidobacteriota bacterium
CTCCGGCTCACCCGCGAGGAGGTCCTCGAGCACGCGGTGAACGCCGTGCGCTTCGCGAAATCGCTCGCGCCCGAGGTCGAGTTCTCCGCCGAGGACGCCTCGCGCAGCGACTACGGCTACCTGCGCGAAGTGGTCGCGGCCGTGCACGCCGCGGGCGCGACCGTGGTGAACATTCCCGACACCGTGGGCTACGCGCTCCCCCACGAGTTCGGCGCGCTCGTCACGCGGCTGCTTTCCGACGTGCCCGGTGTACGGCTTTCCGTGCACAACCACGACGACCTGGGGCTCGCCGTGGGGAACGCGCTGGCCGCCCTCCTCGCCGGCGCGCACCAGGTGGAGGTGACCGTCAACGGCATCGGCGAGCGAGCGGGCAACGCGTCGCTCGAAGAGCTGGTGATGGCGCTCCACGTTCGCCGCGAAGCGCTCGGCCTCACCACCGGAATCCGGACCGCCGAGCTCGCGCCGACGAGCCGTCTGCTGTCGCTCACAACCGGCATCTGGCCGCAGCCCAACAAGGCCGTCGTGGGGCGGAACGCGTTCGCGCACGAGGCCGGCATCCACCAGCACGGCATGCTCTCGAACCCGCTGACGTACGAAATCATGACGCCCGAGAGCGTCGGCGCGACCGAAAGCCATCTGGTGCTCGGCAAGCACTCGGGGCGGCATGCCGTGGAGGCGCGGCTCAAGGCGCTGGGCATCCCCATGTCGCGCGAGGACGCGGAAACGCTGACCGCGCGCGTCAAGGAGCTGGCCGACCGCAAGAAGTTCGTGTTCGACGAAGACCTCGTCTCCCTCGCGGGCGCGGGCGACGCCCCGCCTCCCGCGGGCCTCGTGCGGCTGCTCCGCTTCCAGGCCATCTCGGGGAACCACGTGCTCCCCACGGCCACCGTGGAGGTCGAGGTGGACGGCGAGCGCCGCACCGCGTCGGCCACCGGCAACGGCCCGCTCGACGCCGCGCTCAAGGCCACGGATCTCGCGCTCGGTCTGGACGTGACGCTCGTGGAGTTCGCGACGCGGGCCATCACCTCGGGCAAGGACGCGCTCGCCGAGGTCGTCGTCAAGGTGCGGTACGGCAGCTCGGAAACCACCGGCCACGCCGCCAGCACCGATTCCATCGAAGCCGCCGTGAAGTCGTATCTGGCCGCCGTCAGCGCGGCCCGTGTCGCAGCGCACTGCGAGATCGCCGTCTGAAGCCCACATTGACGAAGGAGGCCCCCATGTCATCGAACCCCACCCCGAACCCTCAGCGCGACGATTCGAATCGTCCCAAGGAAGCCACCCGCGAGGCCTCGCCGCGACCGGCCGAGCCCGCGCGTCGCGCGCCCCAGACGAAGGAAGAAGACGAGGTCCGCGAAGCCTACGGCTGGGGCGTGTGACCGCGTTTCGCGTCGCCGTTCTGCCGGGGGACGGCATCGGGCCGGAGGTCACGCGCGCCGCGATGAGCGTGCTCTCCGCGGCTTGCGCCGTCGACGGCGTCCGGCTCGAGACCAGCGAGCACGCGATCGGCGGGGCGGCCGTGCGGAGCCTCGGCAGCCCGCTGCCCGCCGGGACGCTGGCCGCCTGCCAGGGAGCCGACGCCGTGTTCCTCGGCGCCGTGGGCGATCCGGCGTTCGAGAACGAGCCGCGCGAGCGGAAGCCCGAGACCGGGCTCCTGGCCCTGCGCCGCGGCCTCGGCGTCTTCGCGAACATCCGGCCCGCGCGCGTGCTTCCCGGGCTCGAGAACCTGGGCCCGCTGAAGCCCGAGGTGGCGGCGGGGCTCGATGTCGTGATCGTGCGGGAGCTCCTCGGCGGGCTCTACTTCGGCGAGCCCCGCGGGTTCGACCGCGCGGCGGGCCGCGCCGTGAACTCCCTCGTCTACACGAAGGACGAGGTCGTGCGCATCGCCGAGGTGGCCTTCCGCATCGCCGAGGGGCGCCGCGGGCTCGTGACGTCGGTCGACAAGGCCAACGTGCTGGAGACCTCGGTGCTCTGGCGCGAGACGGTCATCGAGGTCGGAAAGCGTTTCCCGTCGGTCCGGCTCGAGCACCAATACGTCGACTCCTGTGCCATGGCGCTCGTGCTCACGCCCGCCCACTTCGACGTCGTGCTCACCGAGAACCTGTTCGGCGACATCCTGTCGGACGAAGCGGGAGCGCTCGTGGGCTCGCTCGGGCTGCTGCCCTCGGCCAGCCTCGGCGCGGGTCCCGGCCTCTTCGAGCCGGTGCACGGCTCGGCGCCCGCCCTCGCGGGAAGGGATGTCGCGAACCCCGTGGGAGCGATCCTCTCCGCCGCGCTCCTCGCGCGCGAGGGGCTGAGCCTCGAAGGGGTCGCGCGCCGCATCGAGGGCGCCGTGACGCGGGCGCTCTCGGGCGGGAGGACCGCGGATCTCGCGGGAGGCGGAAACGCCGTCTCCGCCTCCCGTTTCACCGCGAACGTCCTGGAGTGTCTCGAGCCGGCCCTTACATCGCGGGAGTCGCGTTCCGGAGGTTGTTGAAGAGGGCGGCGTGGTTCGGGAACGCGCCGCATTCCCGGGCGAGGTCCCGGAAGTTGCTGGGCTCCTGCTTGTCCTTCAGCTTGATGATGTTCGTATCGGATCCGCCCTTGTAGCGGAGCACCACGACCCTGCGGCTCCCGGCCTTGAAGTGCACGTGGTACTTGCCGCCCTGCCCGCCGACGATGGTGTACTCGCAGTTGTAGCCGCCGTAGCCGTCGTCGGCCTGGATCACACCCACCCAGTTGACCCCGTTCGTCCCGATGGAGACCATCGCGTCGCCGTCGCCGCAGTTCCAGTGATATGCGCTCACGGCGGCTCCTACTTCAGCTTCTTCTCGAGCTGGTCCACCGTGGCAACGTACTTCTTCATCGCGTCCTCGTTCGACGTGCCCTTCAGCTTGGCCCAGGCGTCGAACTTCGCGCGGCCCTTGAGGTCCAGCATCCCCGGGCGCGAGCCCGACACGTCGCCTTCGGTGGATTGCTTGTAGAGCCCGTAGAGCTCCAGGAGCTCTTCGTTCGAGGGACGCTTGGAGAGCCCCTCGACGCGCGCCTTCGCGGCCTCGAATTCGTCCTTGATGCTCTTCTTCTTCGCAGCCATTCAGAACCTCCCGGAGTCTTTTCGGGAGATTCTGCGGTGTGCGCGGGCGATTAGAAAGCGCTCGTTTTCAAGCGGGCGACCTCGCGGCCTCCGGCCTCGACGGACAGGGCCACGACCCCTTCGCCCCGCCGCGACACGATCGCGTCTCCCTCGAATGCCTCGCCCCGAAAGTCCGCGAGCGCCTCGAACGGCAGGCCGGCGGGCTCGGGCAGCGCCTCGAGAAGCCACCTCAGGATCGCGACGTTGTTGGCGTGTCCGTTCACGTCGAGGTCGTAGCGCCCCGCGCGAAACGAAGGACCCGGCTCGGTGCGCTCCGGAAGGTCGATCTCCTCGGTGGGCGAGGCGATCTCCCGGGACGGCATGCCCACGGCGACGCTCGCCACGAACTCGGGCGGCCGGATGGGCCGCTTGGACGCGAGCTTCAGGATGAGCCAGGCGGACGAGGCCCGCGCGAGGACCTCCCCTCCGGGCCTCTCCACCCGGAACTCGCGAAAGGCCCAGAGCCTTTCGATTCCCGAGGGCCAGGTGAAGACGACGATCTCGTCGCCCCAGCGCGGCAGGCTCGTCACGGAGAGTCGCATGCGCGAGAGCACCCAGGTGATGCCCTGCTCGCGCAGCGCGTCCGTTCCGTAGCCCACGGCGATCGCGTTGTTGCCCGCGACCTCCTGGAAGAGGTCGGCGAGAGCCGTGAGGCGGAGGTGGCCGCCCGGGCCGACCTCGCCGGCGCGGATCCGGAACGTCTCGGTATGGAGCTTCACGAGCCCAGGAGGATCGCCGTGATCCGGTTCGCGACGAAAGCCCCGGTCCAGGCGAGAAACAGCATGTACCCGAACTGCACGGCCGGCCACTTCCAGCCCCCCGTCTCGCGGCGCACGACGGCGATCGTCGACGTGCACTGCATCGCGAACGCGAAGAACACGAGGAGACCGACGGCGGCCGGCACGGTGAGGTGCATGCGCAGGGCTTCCTGGAGGCCCACGGATTCGGCCGTGCCCTCGATGCCGTAGATGGTGCCCAGCGTTCCGACGATCACCTCGCGGGCCGCGAGGGAGGTCACGAGGCCGATCCCGATGCGCCAGTCGAACCCGAGGGGCGCGATGAGCGGCTCGACCGTACGGCCCAGCATTCCCGCCACGCTCTCGGCGATGGGAGGCGCCTGGCCGTCGTGCCGCGGCACGTTCGCGAGGATCCAGAGCGCCACCGAGGCCGCGAGGATCACGGTGCCCGCGCGGTGGAGGAAGACCTTCGAGCGGTCCACGAGGCGGAGCCCGAGCTGCCGGAACGAGGGCCAGCGGTAGGGCGGCATCTCGAGCACGAAGTCCGTACGCTCGCTTCTCAGGATCGACGACTTGAGGAGCCGCGCCGTCCCCACGGCCGCGAGGAACCCCAGCACGTAGAGGCCCAGCAGCGCGGCCGCGCGCGTCCCGAGAAACGGCCCCAGGAGCGGCTGCTCGGGAAGGAACGCTGCGATGACGAGCGTGTAGATGGGAAGGCGCGCCGAGCAGGTCATGAAGGGAGCGATCAGGATGGTCGCCAGACGATCCCGTTTGTCCTCGATGGTGCGGGTCGCGAGCACGGCCGGGACCGCGCAGGCGTACGCCGCGAGGAGCGGGATGAACGACTTTCCCTGGAGGCCGACCTTGGCCATCGTGCGGTCGGCGATGAGCGCGGCCCGCGCGAGGTAGCCCGAGTCCTCGAGGATTCCGATGAAGAGAAAGAGGATCAGGATCTGCGGCAGGAAGACGACGACGGCGCCCACGCCCGCCCAGATTCCGTCGACGAGGAGGTCGCGCAGGAGGCTCGCGGGAAGGTGCGCCGCGAGCCAGCTGCCCGAGCCTTCGATCGCGCCGGACACGACGTCCATGAGCGGTTTGGCGAGCGTGAAGATGCTCTGGAAGACCGCGAGGACGACCGCGAGAAAGACGAGCGGTCCCCCCACGGGATGCAGGAACACGCTGTCCAGCCGGCGCGTCCACATGGGCGGCGCGGGCGCCCGGTAGCCCGCGTCGGCGCCCATGCGGGTCGCCCACTTGTGGCAGGCCGGAACGTCCTGCAGCGCGGGGAGAGCGATGGGGAGCGGCCGCACGACCTCGCCCGCGAGGAACGCGCGAACGGCGTCGATCCCCTCGTTGCGGGCCGCGCTCACGAGCACGACCGGCGCGCCGAGCTGCCGCGAGAGCGCGGTCACGTCGAGGCTGCCGCCGCGTCCGCGCAGCTCGTCGCCCATGTTCAGCACGACGAGCGTGGGCAGGTTGCACGAAAGGACGTTCGCGGCGAGGACGAGGTGACGCGCGAGGCTCGTGGAATCCAGGATGAGGAGCACCGCGTCGGGCCTCGGCTGGCCCGGCATCCGGCCGAGGAGCGTGTCGTGGGTGACGCGCTCGTCCTCGGAGCGGTGCACGAGGCTGTAGACGCCGGGGAGGTCGATCAGCTCGATCTCGTCGCCGCTCGGCAGCCGGACGCGGCCGCGATGCTGCTCCACGGTGACGCCCGGATAGTTGGCCACCTTCTGGCGGAGCCCGGTGAGCCGGTTGAAGAGCGTGGACTTCCCCGCGTTCGGCGGTCCCACGATCGCCACGATGCGGGCCTTGGAGCCGCGCGGGGGCGCCGGGGGCTCGTCGTGACAGGCTGCGGGGAGGGCCAGGGCCGAACGGGGGCTCACGCCGGATCCTCAGGGGTCTCGAGCGTGAGGAACTGCGCCATCTCGCGGCGGAGCGCCACCTCGGCGCCGTCGACCCGGTAGACGCGCGGATCGCCGCCCGGCGCTGCGAACGGAGCGCTCACGGTGCTTCCCGGGACGAGGCCCATCTCCATGAGCCGCTGCGCGAGGGCCTCGGGCAGGTCGATGGCCCGCAGCACCCCGGACCCTCGCAGCGGAAGCTCTGCGAGGGTGCGGGGCGGGCGGGACGGGCGGGACTGTTTGAGACTTGTTCTCAACACCGGAAGGATACGGGAAGTCTCGCGAAAGCGCGAATGAGCAGCCCGCATCATCGATTCGGGGGATCGAGAAACCCCCAGGATCCTTTCCGTCGGAATCTCCGTGGGGGTCTGGGGGATCGAGAAACCCCCAGGATCCTTTCCGTCGGAATCTCCCGTGGGGGGTCTGGGGGGATCGAGAAACCCCCAGGATCATTATCGAGAAACCCCCAGGATCCTTACAGCTGACTTGCGCCTCCGTCGACCGGAAGGTCGAGTCCCGTCGTGTAGCTGGATGCGGGCGAAGCCAGGAAAAGGGCCGCCTGGGCAACCTCGTCGGGCGTGCCGAAGCGCTTCATCGGGTTCGACTCCATCGTGTTCTTCGCGAAGTCCGCGGCGGTCGCCGCGTCGAGACCCAGCTTGCCGTAGATGGGCGTCGTGATCGGGCCGGGGCTCACCGCGTTCACGCGAATTCCCCTGGGCGCGAGCTCGGCCGCGAACGTCCGCACGAGGGAGCGCAGAGCGGCCTTCGAGGCCGAGTAGACGCTCGTCGAGGGGAAGCCCTTCACGTCCACCACGGACGTGTTCACGACGATCGAGGCGCCCTCGGCGAGGAGCGGCAGGAACTTCTGAACCGTGAAGTACGGTCCTTTCGCGTTGATGCCGACCATGTCGTCCCACTCGGACTCGGGTACGAGCTCGAGAGGCGCGAACCGGGCGACGCCGGCGTTGAGGAAGAGAACGTCGACGCCCCCGAAGAGCTCCTTCGTCCGGGCCACGAGAGCGTCGATGTCGCTGAGGGAGCCGGCCTCGGATTTGAAGATCTCGATCCCTTCGGGGAGGCTCTCTCTCGCTTCGGCGAGAGTCTTCTCGTTGCGGCCCGTCACGAGGACGCGGGCGCCCTGGGCGTGGAAGAGCTGAGCGGTGGCGAGACCGATTCCGGTCGTGCCTCCGGTGATGACGACGCGCTTGCCGGCAAGGGTCTTGGACATGGTGTGTTCCTTTCGGTTGGGCCCTCGAACGAGGGCGGTGTTATTGAACGTACGTTCCAAAATTGAGCGTGGAGATGCCTGTGTGGAGAGGACGGAGGGATTCCTAGGCGGGGGGCCTGGGGGGATCGAGAAACCCCCAGGATCAGATCTAGCCGAGAGCCGCGAGCGCGTGCCGGACGATGCCTTCCGCGGCGCGGGAGTCCTTGGCCGTCCGCGCGTAGATGCGGAGGCCGAGGAGCACGGAAAGTAGGAAGCCCGCCAGCGCGACGGGGTCGTGATGGGCCCCGAGGTCGCCGGAGGCCTGATCCCTGGCGAGCCGCTCGGCGAGCGCCGAGACGAGCGCTTCGTTGTTGCCCGCCACGAGCTTCGAGCAGGCCGCGTCGCCGCTCCGCTCCAGCGCGGCGTTGAGCACGAGGCAGCCCCAGCTGTCGGGCTGCTCGCGGGAGTCCTGTGCCGCGGCCAGGAGGAACTCCCGCAGCACGACCCTCACGGGTCGCGGATCCCGTAACACCTCGCGAAACCGCGCGAGGCCGTCCTCCCGATAGCGGCGCAGCGCGGCCGCGTAGAGGGCGTCCTTGTCGCCGAACGTGTTGTAGAGGCTCTGCCGCCCGAGGCCGAGGCCTTTTTCGAGATCGTCGAGCGAAGTGCCGGCGTAGCCGCGCGCACGGAAGATCTCGACGGCCTTGCCGAGGATCTCGTCCTGATCGAAGTTGCGCGGCCTGCCCACGAACCCAATGTAGGGTTTCTAGACTATAAAGTCAATAACCTGTGCGAAGAAAGTTCAGAGCAGCTCGGAAACGGGATTGAGCTCCCCTTCCGCGAAGCGCGTCGGACGCAGCTCGCGCACCGGGAGCGTCGACGCGTGCCCGTCCCCGATCATCTCCGCGAGGAGGTGGCCGAGCGCCGGCGCGTGCATGACCCCGTGTCCCGACGAGCCGTTGACGAGGAAGAGGTTCGGGCAGCCGGGCGATGGACCCAGGATCGCGTGCTTGTCGGGCGACATCTCGTAGAGCCCGGCCCAGGAGGCCGCGCGATCGATACGGGCGTCCCGCAGCACGGGCAGACGGCGATGCGCGAACGCGACGACGCGCTCGATCCAGTCGTCGTCGACGGGCGTGTCGAACGGGCGGCCCGGCACCCCGGGAGTCGGCCACAACAAGAGGACGCGCCCGTCCCTGACCCGAAGGTGGAAGCCGTCGCCGGCGAAGATCGTCATCGGCATGCTCGCGGGCAGCCCGTCGAAGGGCTCGGTGAGCGCGACTTGGCGGCGAAGCGGAACGACGGGCAGCTC
>JAEUQS010000730.1 GCA_016789625.1 Acidobacteriota bacterium
GCTTGTCGAGGCCGTTCACGTAGTCCGCCGGACGCGGGCTCGCTCCCGTGCGGGTGTCGACCGGCATCTTCAGCGCCGTCTTGCCCATCGTCATGTAGGCCGTGTCGCCCTTCACGATCATCACGGAGGGACCCGCCGGGCTGTCCAGCACCATGCGGACCCGATCGCCCTTGATCCAGGTCTCGGAGGTCAGCTTTCCGGGAACGGGTCCGCCGCTGATCTCGGAACGCCAGTGCGCCTGCCGGCTTTCGCCGAGCGCCGGAGCGGCCGCGGCGAAGAGGCTCGCGAGGAGAATGTGCTTCAACATGGACCGATTCTGCCGCAGGGACCCGGCCTCCGCGAAACGGGTCAGACGAAGGCGCTGAAGACCTCGTTCGACAGGAGGACGCCCTTCTCGGTGAGGCGGACCCTTCCGGATCGGGAAAACTCCAGGAGACCGGCCTCCCGGGCGTCCTCGAGGCGCTCCCGGTCGCCGCGCGACAGCGTCGCCGTCACCCTCCCGAAGGACTCTTCGGTCACACCGTCGTGAAGCCTCAGGCCCAGCAGGATGGATTCGCGGGTCGCCTCCTCCTCCGACAGCTCCACACGGACCGCCTCCGCGCTCTGCCCCTCGAGCACGCGCTTCACGTATTCGTTCGTCGAGCCGGTGTTCGTTCTCCGCACGCGACCGTCGAATCCCGTGGCCGAAACGCCGAAGCCGACCGTGGGCTGGGCGGTCCAGTACTTCAGGTTGTGGCGGCTCTCGTAGCCCGGGAGCGCCCAGTTGGAGAGCTCGTACCGCACGAAGCCCGCCGCCGTCGCCGTGCGATGGACGTCTTCCCAAAAGGAGGCCAGCTCGTCGTCGCCGGGGAAGAGGTCGGGCCGCTCCTTCTGAAGCGCGACGAGCCGCGGCGCCTTCTCGATCTCGAGGAGGTAGACGGAGAGGTGCTGGACCCCCGACGCGAGAATCCCCGCGAGACTCTCGGCCAGCGACCCGCGGGTCTGGCCGGGGATCCCCGCCATGAGGTCGGCCGAGACCCGCGGGAAGGCCTCCGTCGCCATGGCGAGCGCGCGCCGCGCGCCCGCGGCGTCGTGCCGGCGCTCGAGCCACGGAAGCTCCTCGTCGCTGAGCGTCTGGACGCCCATCGAGAGCCGGTTCACGCCGATCGACCGGAGCGCGTCGACGCGCGCGGAGTCGAGATCGTCGGGGTTCGCTTCCGCGGTGATCTCGGCGTCCTTTCCGATGCCGGCACCGCCCCTCAACGCGGCGAGAGCGTCCTCGAGGAGGCGCGGAGAGACGAACGAGGGCGTCCCGCCCCCGAAGTACACGGTGTCGAAGGGAAGGTCGGTCTCCGCGCGGCGGTCGACGATCTCCCTCACCAGAGCACGGTGGTAGCGGTCCTCGTGCTCGAGCCCTGTGAGCGCCACGAACGAGCAGTACGTGCAGCGATGCGCGCAGAAGGGGATGTGGAGATACGCGCCCGGGAGGTTCACGCGAGGAGCCGAGCCAGGCGAGCGTCGCGGGTCTCGCCGAGCCCGAGGAGCCGCTCCACGTACTTGCCGAGCACGTCGACCTCGACGTTGACGCGCGCGCCCGGAGGACGGCTCTTCAGCGTCGTGGCCTCCCACGTGTGGGGAATCACCGCCACGTCGAACGCGTCACCGAAGAGGTGCGCCACGGTGAGGGAGATCCCGTCGAGGGAGATGGACCCCTTCTCGACGACGTAACGCGATATCGCGTTCGGGAGGCCGAACACCACGGTGTAAAAGCCGCCCTCGGGACGCACCTCGCGCACGTCGGTCGTCGCATCGACGTGCCCCGAGACGAAGTGACCGCCGAGGCGGTCGCCGGCCGCGAGCGCCCGCTCGAGATTCACCGGATCGCCCCGCCGGAGGCTTCCGAGCGTGGACCTCTCGAGCGTCTCGGGAGAGACGTCGAAGGCGAGATCCCGGGCAGCGCCGTCGAGCACCGTGAGGCAGACGCCGGAGCACGAGATGCTCTCCCCCGTCGCGAGCGCCGTGTACGCCTCGGGCCGCGAGAGCACGAGGCGCCGGCCGGACCCGGAGGCCTCGAGGG
>JAEUQS010000759.1 GCA_016789625.1 Acidobacteriota bacterium
CCGAGGTCCTTGCCCGAGAGCGCGCGGAGGAGGTCCAGCGAGAGGACGTTCGTCGTGCCCTCCCAGATCGGCAGCACCTGGGCGTCGCGGAGGAGGACGGGGAGTCCCGTGTCCTCCACGTAGCCCGCGCCGCCGAACGACTCGAGGACCTCGCTCGCCACGGCCACGGCCTGCCGCGCGGTGAGGAGCTTGGCGAGGGGGGTGAGCACGCGGAGCAGCAGCGCCTCGTCCTCTCCGATCTCGTTCGCCTCGCTCTTCCCGAGGAGCGCGGCCACGCGGAACGTCAGGAGGAACGCGCCCGCGGTCACCGCTTCCACATCCCGCAGGGTCTCTTCGTGAAGCGGCTTTCCGGAGAGCGGCCCGCCGAACGCCACGCGCCGCGCGGCATAGCTCCGCGCGAGCATCGCCGCGCGCCGCATGCCGGCCACCGCGGCCACGGAGTTCCAGAGCCGCGTGACGTTGAGGAGCGGGGTGATCGCCCTCACGCCGCCGTCGAGCCCGGCGACGGGCAGCGCCAGCGTGCCCTGGAGATCGATCTCGCCCGTGGGCAGCTTGCGCGTACCGAGCTTGTCCTTGAGCCGGTTCACCGTGAGGGCGTTGGGCCGCCCGGCAGCGTCGCGCGTCTCGAGGTAGAAGAGCGCGAGGCCCGCGCCTCCGGGCCCGTTGCCTTCGGGACGCGCGAGCGTGAGCGTCATCTCGCTCGAGGCCGCCGACGTGAACCACTTCGTTCCGTGGAGCCGCCAGACGTCGCCGTCCCGCTTCGCGACGGTCTCCGAGAGGCCGACGTCGCTGCCTCCGGTCCGCTCGGTCATCCACTGTCCGGAGGTCCACATGTGGGCCGGATCGCGCGACGTGAGCCTCGGAACGGCGTGCACCACGAGAGCGGCGTTGCCCGAGGAGAGGAGCGTGCGCGCGGCGCCGTCGGTCATCGCGAGGGGACAGGAATAGACGTCGCTCGAGGGCTCGAACAGATGGACGAGAGCGAGCTGGTGCAGCCTCGAGAAGCGGCCGTGGCGCCTCTCGTAGGCCGTCGCGACGAGGCCCTTCTCCGCGGCGAGCCGTTTCGCCCGCTCCCACAGAGGGGTCAGCGCGATGTGGTCGATGCGGTTGCCCCAGGGATCGAAGGGCGTGAAGACCGGCTCCTCGAGCCGGTCCGCGAGCTTCAGCCGGTACAGCTCGCCGCCCGAGAGCTCTCCCATCTCACGGAGCTCGGGCTGAATCTCCGTGAGCACCTCGGCGGGCAGCTCCCGCGCGAGGAACGACTGCAGGAGGGGGTCGTCGTCGTAGGTGTTGCCGAGCTCGGGGGGCGACTGGAAGAACGCCATGCCCGAAGGCTACTCCTGAGGGCCGAACGGTTCAGGGCGCGATCGGAAGGCCGGGCCGCCGGCACCATTCGCTGAAGGAGCCGTTGTAGAGCCGCGCGCCGTGCAGGCCGGCGCGGTCGAGGGCGAGGAGCGTATGGCAGGCCGTCACGCCCGAGCCGCAGTGGACGATGAGGCGCTCGGGCGGCACGTCGCCCAGCACGCCTTCGTACAGCGCGCGCAGCTCCTCCGCGGGGCGGAAGCGGCCGCCAGGCGCGAGGTTCTCCGTCAGGGGAACGTTGACGGCACCCGGGATATGCCCCGCGACGGGATCGATCGGCTCTTCCTCGCCGCGATACCGCACCGCCGCGCGCACGTCGAGGACGACCCAGCTCGGGTCGGTGCGCCGCGCGTCGACGTCTTCCAGCGTGGCGAGGGGCGCGTCGAAGGGCCGTGGAGGGTACGTTGCCGTCGAAGCCGGAGCGGGCGATCCGCTCAGAGAGCGCCCGCTCGCGACAGCTGCGTGCAGCCCGCCGTCGAGCACGTAGACCTCGCGGTGCCCGATCGCCCGCAGCGTCCACCAGGCGCGCGCGGCCGCGTTCGCGCCACCCTGGTCGTCGTACACCACCACGGTGTGCCCGGGTGTGATGCCGAGCCGGGACAGCGTCCTCGCGAAGTCTTCGGGGGCCGGCAGGGGATGCCGGCCGCCCTGGCTCGCGTCGGGAGCCGGTCGCGCGAGATCGCGATCCAGATCGATGTGCCCGGCGCCTTCGAGGTGGCCGCGTTCGTACGCCTCACGGCCCTTGGGTCCGCTCCGGGCATCGAGGAGGACGAGCGCGGGGAGCGTGTCGAGGTCTTCGACGCGAACGATCGGGTCCGTGCGGCGCGCAGTCGACATCCCGGGAGGCTAAGGCAAGTCGACGGTAACGTCAGCCTCTCCTCAGAAGGACGACGGCCGAGGCGGCGACGAGCCCCGCGAGGAGCGCCCGAACGCCCGCCGCGAGATCCGGGATCGCCGGCACGGCCTGCGAGGGCGCGGACGCTGAGAGAAGCAGCGCGAAGGCGTCGGCGAAACCGCCGAGGATCGGCTGCAGCGGAGCCGCGAGAGGGAACGTCGAGGAGCGCGTCGTGCCGAAGAGCCAGGGCTCCGAGGTCGAAGAGAGAAGCCCCGCGAGGGCCGCGT
>JAEUQS010000772.1 GCA_016789625.1 Acidobacteriota bacterium
AGAAATTCGTCGAGGAGCGCGACCTCACGGTGCTCCTCGTGCTCGACGTCTCCGCCTCGCAGGGCTTCGGAACCCGATATCTCACCAAGCGCGATCTCATGGCCGAGCTCGCGGGGCTCATCTCCTTCGCGGCCGTGAAGAACAACGACCGCGTGGGCGCTCTGTTCGCGACCGACCGCATGGAGCGCTTCGTGCCGCCCCGGAAGGGCCTCGACCACGCGCTCGTCGTCGTGCGCGAGGCGCTCTCGGGAACGCCCAAGGGCACGGGAACGAACCTGGCCCTCGCGCTCCGCAAGGCGTCCGCGCTGCTGAAGCAGCGCGCGGTGGTCTTCGTGATCTCGGACTTCCTCGACCGCGACTACGAGAAGGAGCTGCGCGTCCTGAGGCGCCGCCACGACGTCATCGCGATCCCCCTCACCGACCCCGGCGAGACGTCGTTTCCCAAAGCCGGTCTCGTGCGCCTGCGCGACGCCGAAACCGGCGTCGTGCGGGTCTTCGACGCTTCCGACCCCAAGTTCCGGGCCGCGTGGGGCCGCCACGCCGCGGGACGCTTTCCCGATCCGGGGAAGGTGCTCCGCACCTCGGGAATCGACTCGATCCCGCTGCGCACCGACCAACCCTACGAGAAGGAGCTCGTCCGCTTCTTCAAGGAGCGCGAGCGGCGCAAGGGCATGAAGGTCCGCTGATGCTCACGACGCTTCTCCTCGCGGCGCTCTCGCCCGTCGCCGTCGAGGTCGCTGTGGCCATCGACAAGCCCAAGCCCGCCGTGGGCGAGCGCGTCGTCGCGACGTACACGGCAACCGTTCCCGAAGGCACCTCGCTCACGATCGACACGCTCGTGAGCCCCAAGCCGACCGAGGGCGACGCGGCGGTTTCCGGCATGGCGTTCGAGTTCGAGCCGGTCGCACCGCCCGCGATCGAGAAGACCTCGACTCCGGGGACCGTGCTCTGGAAACAGCAGATCGCCTTCGCGTCGTTCGCGGCCGGCTCGTTGCCCGTGCCCGGACCGCACATCAACGTCACCTCGAAGGACGGCTCGAAGACGACCGTACGCGCGGCCGCGACGCGCATCGAGGTCTCCTCGCGCATCCCCGAGGGACAGAAGCCCGAGGAGCTCGCCATCAAGACCGACCGCGGCGTGCGCCTGCCCGCGCGCTCGGCGTGGTTCTGGGGCGGACTCGCGGCGCTCGTGCTGCTCCTCGCCTTCGCGGTCTGGGCTCTCTTCCGGAAGAAGAAGGCCCCGGCCGTCGAAGCCGCCCCCGTTCCGAAGCTGTCGCCCGCCGAGGAGCTCGACGAATCGCTCGAGCGGCTGGCCCGGGAGGCCGACGTCCTGGGCGAGGACTCGCGCGACTTCTATTCGTACCTGACCCATGCCGTGAAGCGATACCTCGAGCGGCGCCTCGACATGCCCGTGCTCGAGTGGACGACGTTCGAGACGCTGCGCCGCCTGCGCGACGCGGGCTGGGACATGCCGCGCGAGGTGGGCCTCTCGGAGCTCCTCTCCGGCGCGGACCGCGTGAAGTTCGGGCGGGGCCGCTCCACGCGCCAGGAGGCGCGGGAGAACCTCGACCGGGCCCGCAAGCTGCGGGACGCTCTCGAGGCGCAGCACCTTGCCCGGGTCGCCCGTCTCCCGGGCGCGGTCGCCCGCGAGGCCGCGGCGCCGCCGGTGATCCGAAAGGAAAAAGCCCTGTGAACGGTTCCGCGCTCGACGCGCTCCTCGCCCGGATCCTGGGATCCGGGGCGTCCTTCCGGGATCCGGAGTGGCTCCTCCTCCTCCTCGTGCTGCCGGTCTCGATCGCCGTGTACGTGATCCGCGAGCGGCGCGGAACCGGTGCCTTCGTCGTCCCCAGCCTGGAGATGGTCGGGCACGTGAAGCCCACGTGGCGCGTGCGCTTCCGGTGGCTCCCGTTCGCGCTCGCGAACCTCGGCCTCGCGCTCCTCATCTTCGCGCTCGCGCGGCCGCGGCTCGGCCTCGAGCGCACCGAGAGCTGGACGGAGGGCGTCGACATCTTCATGGTGCTCGACGCCTCGGGCTCGATGGCGGCCGAGGACTTCAAGCCCAAGAACCGGTACACCGTCGCGAAGGCCTGTGCGCGCGACTTCATCGAGGGGCGCTCCTCGGATCGCATCGGCCTCCTCACGTTCGCCGGCCGGTCCCGGACCATCTCCCCTCTCACGACCGACCGCTCCATGGTGCTCGCACGGCTCGCGGAGCTCCGCATGGGCGAGATGGGCGACGGCACGGCCATCGGCCTCGCTCTCGGGAATGCGCTCTCGCGCCTCCGGCCCTCCAAGGCGAAGTCCAAGGTCGTCATCCTCCTCACCGACGGCGCGAACAACGCGGGTGAGATCGATCCCGACACGGCCACGGGCATCGCGAAGGCCATGGGCATCAAGGTCTACACGATCGGCGTCGGCACGAACTCGGGCAAGCCCGTCGAGATCCCGGTGCAGGTGAAGGACGAGGAGACGGGCCGTATCGTGGAGCGCCGCATCACCGCGAACGCCGACGTCGACGAGCCGCTCCTCGAACGCATCGCCAAGGAGACGGGCGGGCGCTTCTTCCGCGCGACCGACGCCAAAGGCCTCGCGGACACGTTCTCGGCCATCGACACCCTCGAGAAGACCGAGATCAAGACCACCAAGTACACGCGCTGGAGGGAGGCCTTCCACAAGATCGCGCTCGCCGGCGCCGCGTTCCTCGCGGCCGCCGCCCTCCTCTCCGCGTTCGTCTTCCCGGTGACACCGAGGTGATGCCGTGAATGCGATGAAACAGCTCGGCGCGTTTCTCAGTCAGCCCGTCTGGGGCCTCCTCGCTCTCGCGTTCGCGGGGCTCGTCGTGGGCGCCTTCCTCTACATGAGGAAGCGCGGCCGCGCGCGTCGCGATCTCCTCGTGGCGCCCGCGCTCGCGCGGCGGCTCGGCCTTCCGGAGCCCGGCCTCTCGAGGGTAGGACTCGCCCTCCTCCTCATCGCCGTCCTCGGCGTCGCGCTCGCGCTCGCCCGTCCGCGCTGGGGCGAGATCAAGGAGAAGGCCGAACGGCGTGGCGCCGACGTGGTGCTCCTCCTCGACACCTCGTCGTCCATGCGGGCGCAGGACGGCGGCACCCCGCGCTGGACCATGGCCCGCCAGGCGGCGACGTCCCTCGTGAACCGGCTCGGCGGCGACCGCATCGCCATCGTGGCTTTCGAGGGCGAGGCCCAGACGCTGGTTCCTCTCACGCTCGACACCGCCGCGGCCGGCATCTTCCTGGACGCCCTCGAGCCCGGGTTCGGCGCGCGCCCCGGCTCCTCCATCGCCGCGGGCATGAAGGCCACGATCGAGCTGTTTCCGGCCGGCCCGCAGGGCAGCCGCCACGTGGTGCTCATCTCCGACGGCGAGGACCTCGAGGGCGGCATGGAGGAGGCGCTGGAAGCGGCCAAGAAGGAAGGTCTCGTCCTCCACACCGTGCTCGTGGGAAACCGCGAGGGACGCGGCGTGCCCGTGCCGGAGTTCGACGTTTCGGGCCGGATGACGGGCTACAAGCAGAACGAGGACGGCACGCCCGTGCTCTCCAAGCCCAACGTCGACCTCCTCAAGAACCTCGCGGCGCAGACGAAGGGCACGTTCTCGGTGGTGTCTCCCGGCAAGACCGACCTCTCGGGCGTGCAGTCGGAGATCGAGAAGTCCGCCACGCGGCCCCTCGCCGAGACGCTCGTCACGAACCTCGAGGAACGCTTCCAGATTCCGCTCGCCATCGGCGTTCTCGCGACCGCGCTCCTCCTCCTCGGCGGCACCCGCTTCCGCTTTCCTTCGCGCAAGGCCTCGGCCGCCGCGGCCATGTTGGGATTCGTGCTCCTCTCCGCCGTCGCGCACGGCCAGGCCCCGCCGTCGACTCCCTCGACGGCGCCGCCCGATCCGGGAAACCCCGCTACGGCGACCTCTGCCGGCCCCGGCATCGCGGGCGCCCAGCCGCCGGCCGCCGACGCGGCGCCGCCCGTTCCTGAGCCGCCGAAGGGGCTGGTCGCGAAGATCGCATCGAAACCCCCGTTCACGACCGCTCGAGGCGAGGCCGAGAAGGGGAAGAAGGCCCTCGAGGAGAAGCGCATCGAGGACGCCGTCCAGCACTTCCGGAAGGAAAGCGAGGTCGCGCCGCAGGACCTGACCGGACGCTACAACCTCGGCTCGGCGCTCTCGAAGGCCGGGAAGGCTCCCGAAGCGGTCGCGGCGCTCGAGGCCGCGCGCAAGAGCACGAACGCGTCTCTCGCGGCCGATGCCTCGTACAACCTGGGCACGAGCCTCTATCGCGAGAAGGACTACCAGAACGCGGCCTCGGCCTTTCGCGACGCGCTGCGCAAGCGGCCGGGCGACGCCGACGCCGCGTGGAACTACGAGCTCTCCCTCCGCAAGGCCGAGGAGCAGAAGAAGCAGCAGGAGAAGGAGCAGCAGAAGAAGGACAAGCAGGAAGGCAAGGGACAGAACGAGCCCAAGCCCCAGCCCGGCCCTTCACCGACTCCCGGCCCGAACGACCAGAAGCAGAAGCAGGACGAGGAGTTCCAGTCGAAGGCGAAGATGAGCCGCGACAAGGCCGAGCAGCTCCTCTCGGCAATCTCGCAGTCGGACCTCGA
>JAEUQS010000798.1 GCA_016789625.1 Acidobacteriota bacterium
CGCTTCGGCTACGCGTGCGTGAATCTCGGCGACCCCATCTCGCTCAAGGCCTGGCTGGCCCCGCGCGGCGCCGATCCGCATGCGCTGGCAAAGGACGAACGCATGGCCCTCGTCGCGAGCCTCGCGCAGGACCTCATGGCCGGCATCGCGAAGGTCGTCCCCGTGCTGCCCGTTCCGCTCGTCGCGACGGTTTTCGTCGCCCACCCGGAGCGCGCGTTCACCGAGATCGAGCTGAAGGCCGAGGTCATGAGCCTGGTGGCGCGGCTCGAGGCGAAAGGCGCCCGCGTCCACGTGCCGCGGCGCGACCGGGACTACGCGTTCACGGTGGGTCTCAGGCTCCTCACGTCGCGGCACGCCGTGCTCCTCGAGGACGGCCTCTACCGCGCGAGCTCCGCCGAGCTCCACCTGCTGCGCTACTACGCGGCCAGCATCGAGCATTTGTTGTAGCTCCGAGGGGTCGCCCGGCTGCCGGAGTAGCATCGGAGAACGTCCCGAGGCAGGAGGTCCCGATGCCGGCAAGCCCTGATCCGGTGGCCGTCGAAAAGCTCGCGCGCGCGTTCCAGGACAACCTCGTCCGCGTGGTGGGCAAGTTCCCCGCCGTCGCGACCCGGAACGACCGCTATCTCGCGCTCTCGCACGCCGTTCGCGACCACCTCATGGGCCGCTGGATGCGCACCGGCGCGCACTACTACAAGAACAAGGTGCGCTCGGTGGCGTACCTCTCGGCCGAGTTCCTGCTCGGCCCGCATCTCCCGAACAACCTCGTGAGCCTGGGGCTCTTCGAGGAGGCGCGCGCGGCCATGGCGAGCCTCGGGGAGGACTTCGACGCGCTCCTCGAGCAGGAAGAGGAGCCGGGCCTCGGCAACGGCGGCCTCGGACGCCTCGCCGCCTGCTACTGCGATTCGCTCGCGACGCTCCAGATTCCGGCGATCGGCTACGGCATCCGCTACGAGTTCGGCATCTTCGACCAGGCCGTGCGCGACGGCTGGCAGCTCGAGGTGACCGACAAGTGGCTGGCCTTCGGGAACCCCTGGGAGATCGCGCGCCCCGAGATCGCCTACGCCGTCCCGATCGGAGGGGAGACCCGCTGGTACCGGGACGAGTCGGGCCGGGAGCGGGTGCGCTGGGTGCCTGCCGAGGTCGTGCGGGGCGTCGCGCACGACACCCCGATTCCCGGCTACCGCGTCGAGAACGTGAACCTCCTGCGGCTGTGGAAGGCCGAGGCGGCCGAATCGTTCGACTTCTCGGCGTTCAACGAGGGCGATTACTGGGGCGCGGTGGAGGCCAAGGTCGCGTCGGAGACGATCTCCAAGGTCCTCTATCCGAACGACGCCGCTCTGCAGGGAAAGGTGCTGCGCCTCAAGCAGCAGCACTTCTTCGTGAGCTGCTCCCTGCAGGACATGATCCGCATCCACCTCCAGAGCGCGTTCGGCGTGCTGGACTTCCACCGCCGCTGGGCGGTGCAGCTCAACGACACGCATCCGGCTCTGGCGGTGGCGGAGCTCATGCGGCTCCTCCTCGACGTCCACCAGCTCTCCTGGGACGACGCCTGGGAGATCACCACCAAGACCTGCGGCTACACGAACCACACGCTCCTGCCGGAGGCCCTCGAGAAGTGGCCCGTGGACCTCTTCGCGGCGACGCTCCCGCGGCACCTC
>JAEUQS010000804.1 GCA_016789625.1 Acidobacteriota bacterium
CACGTTGACGGGCCACTGATTGGGGAAGCGCTTCGCGTTGGCCTGGAAGATCTTGAGCGCTTCGGCCTTCTTGCCCGCCTGCAGGAGCTGGCGGCCCATGCCGTGGATCTGGATGGGGTTCGCCGTGGGATGCGCGATGGCCTTCTCGAGCGTCTTGTCCGCGTCGGCGGTCTTGCCGGTCGCGCGCTCCAGGCTCGCGAGCGTGGACAGCGTCTGGAAGTTCTCGTTCCCCACGAACGGCGCGCTCACGGCTCGCTGGGCCCAGCCCGTGGCCTCCTCGAGGTTCTTGCCCGTGCCGAGAGCCCACTGCGCCGCGTTGTTGAGCTGCTGCCAGTCGAAGCCCGCGTTTCCGCGCAGCTCGTCGCGGAGCTGGGCCAGGTACACGGCCTCGATGTCCGGCACCGCCACCGTGAAGGGCACCCTGAGGTTCTCCCACACGAGCGCGACCCGCGCCTTGGCCGGCTCGCGGTCGATGAAGTCGTAGGTGAGCCACTCGCGGAACTCGGCCTTCTCGGGCTTCACCGTCACGCGGAGCGCGTCCTCGGCGGGGTTGTACCAGTAGCTTCCCCAGGAGGCCGCGTTCTTCGAGAAGATGACGGTGAACTCGTCCTTGCCGGCCAGCATGTGGAGCCCGTACGTGCCCTTGGGGAGGGCCTTGCCTTCGATCTGCACGTCGTGCGACACGCTGAACTTCGTGTTCTCGTTCGCACCGGCCCGCCACGGGCACTGCTTACAGTCGTTGAACTGGAGGTCGTGAAGCCCGTAGGGGACCAGCTCGCCCCAGATCTTGCCCGTGCGGTCCTGACCCTGGAGGTGAACCCTCGGAGAGCTGTAGTCGATGCGGACCTCGACGGGCCCGATGTGCTGGATGACCGTGGCCTTCTGGTTGTCGCCCGAGGGCGGCAGCGTCACCGACTGGGCGAGGACCGCGCTCGAGAGCGCGCCGGTGAGCACGGCCCCGGCGAGCCCAAAGAGCACCGAGTGTTGTGTGGCTTTCACGAAAATCCTCCTTCGCCGTGCACGGCCCGGCAGCGCGGGCGGAGCCTCAGCGTGGCTCGAGATACGTGAAATCCCGCCGGTACGTTTTCGTGGATCCGTCCCGCTCAGGAGGCGGCACGCAAGGGCTCGGTTCCCCGGCCGCCGTCGGTGGTCGCGTGCCAGTCGGAGTGGGGCTTCCGGTTGAGGACGAACCAGCCCCAGAGGAGCTCGCGGTAGGTTCGTTCCGGCACGCCCTCCTTCTCGTAGAACGGCGTGAGCGCTCCGTTCAGCGCCCTCAGCCGGTAGAACGGCACCGACGGAAAGTAGTGGTGCTCGAGGTGATAGCTCGACCAGAGGTAGACGACCTCCCAGAAACGGGAGCGCGCCATGCGGGTGGACCACTTCGCGGGCTCACCGGGCACGATGTCGTAGTGCTGGCCCAGGCGGTTCAGGGTGAAGGCGGGCGGGAACACGAGGAACACGGGCACGAGGTAGAGCCACACGAGCCGGTCGAGCCCGCCCAAGAGGCCGATCGCCGTCCCCGTCGCCACGTGGAGCGCGATGGCGGCGAGACGCTCCATGGCGATCGTCCGCTGGACGTCCAAAGGGTACGTCGCTGTTTCCTTCCTCGCGGCCCGGAAATAGATGGGGAAAAGGGCCGGCGTCGCGTACAGGAGCTTCAGCCAGCGGGCGTTCCTCTTGGGCGAGAGGTGGGCCCTCTTGGGGTCGTCGGTCGAGGAGCCCAGCTCGGCGTGATGGTCGAGGTGCCATCTCGTGAACTGCGTGGCCGAGATGCCCGACGGGAGCGCGTAGAGGAGGCCCAGGACGCGGTACGCCCCCGGCCGGTCGCCGTCCCACACGGCCCGGTGGACGACCTCGTGGAGGAGCACGGTGCCGTTGAACACGCAGAAGCCCAGAACGACGGCGCAGGGAAGGCGCACCCAGAGGGAATCGAAGGTCCAGGCGAGGGCGAAGGCCGCGCCGAAGAGAAGGGCCTGCCGGAGCGTGACGGCGAAGTGGGCGCGCGCCGTCTTCTGGTGCAGTGCCTTGAGCGTTTCGTGCGGGATCGCGGCGGCGAGGCGCTTGCGCAGATCACCGATCGATCTCACGTAGTGGCCCTGCTTGGCGTGCGTTCCTTCGACACCTTCCACAGGGAGACTTTACGCTGTCGTGAACCCGGGGGTTTCGGGGAGCGGTGTCAGCGAGCGTCCGGGGGGTTCCCGCGGTCCCGGTGCGTCGACCGGAGATCGAAGACGTCCTCTTCGTCCCCTTCGACCTCCTCGTCCTCGCCGCCGAGCTCCTCGTCGACGAGGTAGAGCGGACGCCGCTTCACCTCTTCGTAGATGCGGCCCAGGTACTCGCCCAGGATGCCGATGAGGAAGAGCTGCAGGCCGCCGAGGAGGAGGATGAAGACCATGAGCGTGGTCCAGCCGGCGACGTTGATGCGCATGACCTTGAGCGCGATGACGACGACGATGTAGCTGAACGCGAAGAGGGACACGCCGAAGCCGAACCAGGTGGCGAGCTGGAGCGGCGCGTAGCTGAACGACGTGATGGCGTCGACGGCGAACTTCACCATCTTGCTGAGGGGGTACTTCGTCTCGCCGAACTTGCGCTCGGGGCGCACGTAGTTGACGCCCGTCTGCTTGAAACCCACCCACGCCGTCATGCCGCGGATGAAGCGGTGGCGCTCGCGGAGCTTGCGGAACGCGGCGACGGCCTTGGGACCCATGAGCCGGAAGTCGCCCACGTCGACCGGGATCTTCACGTTCGAGGAGCGGTGGAGGAGCCGGTAGAACATGTGCGCGGTGAAGCGCTTGAACGCCGTTTCGCCCTCGCGCTTGGTGCGCACGGCGTAGACGACCTCGTAGCCCTCGTCGACCTTGGCGAGCATCTCGCCGAGGAGCTCGGGCGGATCCTGGAGGTCCGCGTCCATCACGGCGACGACGCGGCCGCGGGCGCTGTCGACTCCGGCGGTGAGCGCCATCTGGTGGCCGAAGTTGCGCGCGAAGCTCACCACGCGGAGGCGCTTGTCCTCCTCGGTGAACGTGCGCATGAGCTCCAGGGAGCCGTCCCGCGAGCCGTCGTTCACGAAGACGATCTCCCAGCTCCTTCCGAGGCCGTCCAGCACCTCGGTGAGCCGCTTGCGCAGCTCGGGCAGGTTCTCGACCTCGTTGTAGACGGGCAGGACGACCGAGAGGTCGGGCTGCGGCTTCTTCTTCTTCATGGGTTCCCCGTGGGGCCGGGCGGGGCCACCGGAACGTCGGTGGCTTCGGGGTTCTGCATCGCGGGGATCTCCACGGGCCGCGGCTCGGGAAGGCGCCGGAAGACGGCGACGTTCTGGGCCCCGATGCCGTTGAAGCCGTTCGCGTCCTTCCAGGGCGTCCGCGTGAACAGGTAC